>JBCCEF010000076.1 GCA_039030395.1 Acidobacteriota bacterium | reverse complement strand
GTTGCGGCTGGCGACGACCCACTGTGCCCCGGCGTGGACCAAGAGTCCGCCCAGACCATAACGTCCGCTGTCGGCGGTGATCGGCCAGCGACCGGTGCGGCAGCCGCTGAGGTTGACGAAGCGCTGCGGCAGATCGAGGTCAGCGAGCTCCATCAGGCGGAGGGGACGATCCGCCATCACCAAGCCGGAGAGCTCGGGGAGCACCGGGTCGTACAGCCCATGGCTGTCGACGTGCAGCCAGGCGGCGGTTGCCAGGGCTTGCCGAAGGGCCTGATGGCTGGCCTCGTCGCCGCCCATCAGGCGGGCTTCGGGGAAGAGCTCGCGATAGGTCGACGCCAACTTCCGAGCACCCGGTAGATCACCGCGCGGATCGACCACGAAGAGGGGCGATCGCGCAGCGTCAGGGGTTGAGGCAAGGCCGGCGTCCCGGGGCGTCGCCCCGGCCGGCACGACGACGGGGGTGGTCAGGGAGCTGAGCCATAGAGCCGATCCGTTGCCGGCAACCGGCAGTGCCGCGGGCGGGATGCCCTGCAGGGCACCATGCAGCGCGAAACGGGTCACCGGTCCGAGCGTGGCGAGATCCCTGGGCAGCAGTGCCGCGGCGAGCGGTTGCAAGAGCTCGCGCCAGGCCTCGGCGGACCACTCAGGCCTGGCGACCCCATCCAAACGGTGGGCGATCTGTCGCAGCAGCTCGCGGCGCGTGGCTCGGAGCATGGCGGTTCGATGCTCCAGGTGGATGCCGTTCGCATCGCGGCGCAGCAGCAGGATCTCGTCGTCGATGGCGAAGGCCCTCAGGTCGACCCCGTCCTCTGCCGACGGCGCCATCGACTCGCAGCCTGGCCATTGCCACCACAGCTCGCGCAGCGCTTGGCGGACCTGGCGTCGCCGGATCTCGAGCTCTCGGCGGCGGGCTCCGGCGGCCGGCACTTCGAGCTCCGTCAGCTCCGCCAGCTGCTGCGCTCGCTGGTCGTCGATCTCGCGCCAGCGGGCGGCCAGCTGCGGCGTCCGCGCCTGTTGGCGGCATCGGCGGCGCTCACCGTCGTGGGCGGACCTTCGGTCGAGATCTTGCAAGATCTCCCAGGCCCTCTCCGCGTTGCCGACGTCCACCGCCGTGCGGGCGGCGCGGGCGAAGGTTTGGGCTCGCTGCCCGGGACCCAAGGGCAAGGCCGGCAAGAGGCCAGCACTTCCAGCCAGTCCCTCGCCAGAGTCCGAGAAGTCCGCCAGCTCGTGCTGCAGCAGGCTCTGCCGGAAGGCTGCGGTGGCGTCTTCGAACTGTCGCTGGGCGCGGTGGGCTCGGCCGAGGCAGCTCCAGGCCCAGGCCGCAACCTGGGGATCGGCCGAAACCAGGTCGGAGCAACCGGTCGCCGCGCGATCCAAAGCACCCTGCTGCAGGTCGTCCAGGGCCCGGATGAGCGCCGCCCAGCGTGCCAGAGCCCGCACGGTGTCGCCCGCGACCGTGGCGTCCTGCAGTAAGCGGTCGGCGGCGGCCAGAGCCTCGGTGGTGCTGTGTCCCTGGCGCAGGCGCAGGTAAGCCAGC
>JBCCEF010000075.1 GCA_039030395.1 Acidobacteriota bacterium | reverse complement strand
GTTGCGGCTGGCGACGACCCACTGTGCCCCGGCGTGGACCAAGAGTCCGCCCAGACCATAACGTCCGCTGTCGGCGGTGATCGGCCAGCGACCGGTGCGGCAGCCGCTGAGGTTGACGAAGCGCTGCGGCAGATCGAGGTCGGCGAGCTCCATCAGGCGGAGGGGACGATCCGCCATCACCAAGCCGGAGAGCTCGGGGAGCACCGGGTCATACAGCCCATGACTGTCGACGTGCAGCCAGGCCGCGGTGGCCAGAGCTTGCCGAAGGGTCTCATGGCTGGCCTCGTCGCCCCGCATCAGGCGAGCGTCGGGGAAGAGCTCGCGATAGGTCGACGCCAGCTTCCGAGCACCCGGTAGATCACCGCGCGGGTCGACCACGAAGAGGGGCGATTGCGCCGAGGCTTGGACTGAGGCGAAGGCGGCGTCCCGGGGCGTCGCGCCGGCCGGCACGACGACGGGGGTGGTCAGCGAGCTGAGCCATGCAGCCGATCCGTTGCCGGCAACCGGCAGTGCCGCGGGCGGGATGCCCTGCAGGGCACCATGTAGCGCGAAACGGGTCAGCGGTCCGAGCGCGGCGAGATCCTTGGGCAACAGCGCCGCGGCGAGGGGGTCCAAGAGCTCGCGCCAGGCCCCCGCGGAAACCTCGGGTCGGGCGACCCCATCCAATCGGGCGACCCCATCCAATCGGTGGGCGATCTGTCGCAGCAGCTCGCGGCGGGTGGCGCGGGGCAAGGCGGTTCGATGCTCCAAGTGGATGCCGTTCGCATCGCGGCGCAGCAGCAGGATCTCGTCGTCGATGGCGAAGGCCCTCAGGTCGACCCCGTCCTCGGTCGGCGGCGCCCTCGACTCGCAGCCCGGCCATTGCCACCACAGATCGCGCAGCGCTTGGCGGACCTGGCGCCGCCGGATCCCGAGCTCGTGGCGGCGAGCCCCAGCGGCCGGCGCTTCGAGCTCCCCAAGCTCCGCTAGCAGATGCGCTCGTTGGTCGTCGATCGCGCGCCATCTGGCGGCCAGCTGCGGCGTCCGCGCCTGCTGGCGGCAGCGGCGGCGCTCGCCGTCGTGGGCCGACCGTCGGTCGAGATCCTGCAGAATCTCCCATGCCCTCTCCGCGTTGCCGGCGTCCGCCGCCGTGCGCGCGGCGCGGGCGAAGGTTTGGGCTCGCTGCCCGGGACCCAAGGGCAAAGCCGGTAAGAGGCCGGTGCTCCCGGCCAGTCCCTCGCCGGAGTCCGAGAAGTCCGCCAGCTCGTGCTGCAGCAGGCTCTGCCGGAAGGCTGCGGTGGCGTCTTCGAACTGTCGCTGGGCCCGGTGGGCTCGGCCGAGGCAGCTCCAGGCCCAGGCTGCGACCTGGGGCTCGGCCGAAACCAGGTCAGAGCAACCTTCAGCCGCGCGATCCACGGCTCCTTGCTGCAAGTCATCCAGGGCCCGGATGAGCGCCGCCCAGCGTGCCAGAGCCCGCACGGTGTCGCCCGCGACCGTGGCGTCCTGCAGTAAGCGGTCGGCGGCGGCCAGAGCCTCGGTGGTGCTGTGTCCCTGGCGCAGGCGCAGGTAAGCCAGC
>JBCCEF010000074.1 GCA_039030395.1 Acidobacteriota bacterium | reverse complement strand
GATCAAGGCGTTGACCGCGTTGAGGTGGAGGAAATGCTGGCGCCACGGCAGGTGCACGATGAGGTCTGCGGTGAGAGCGACGATGCTGCCGACGAGCGCCACCCCGGGGACCAGGATCCGATGGTCGGTGGTGCGGAACAGGCCACGGCACAGGTGCGGCACGGCAAGGTCGAGGAAAAGAACCGGCCCGCAATAAGCGGTAACCGAGCCGGCCAGGCAGACCACCGCGAAGAGGGCGGTGTTGCGGGCCCGCCGGATCCGCACACCCAGCGAGCGGGCGTAGCGATCGCCGAGCAGGAGAGCGTTCAGCGGCTTGATCGAGGCGCCGATCAAGAGCAAACCCAGCACTACGGCCGGAGCGAGCACCAGCAGCTTGTCCGACGTCACACCGCCGAAGCTGCCGTCGCTCCAGTTCTCGTACACCTCGACCTGGTTCTCGGTCGTGAAGTGCAGCAAGACGGCGACCAGACCCTGGGCCAGAAATCCGAACATCAGCCCAGCGATCAACAGCGTCACGGCATTGACACGGCGCGACAGCGCCACGACAGCCAGCAGCACGGCGGTGGCGCCGGCGAAGGCGCCGGCCGCCAACGACAGGTCCGCCAGCACGCCGAGACGCGAAAGAGTGACGGCGAGCCCAGCGCTCCCCGCCACGGCACCGGCCACCGCCACTGTAGCGACACCGAGCTGCGCACCGGCGGTGATGCCCAGCGCCCACGGTCCGGCGAGCGGATTACGAAAGAGCGTTTGCAACGTCAGGCCGCCGAGAGCTAGCGCCGTACCGGCAAGGCAAGCGGTGAGCGCCCGCGGCAGCCGCAGCTCGAGCACGATGACACGCCAGATCGCCTGGCTCGGCTCACCGGTGAACAGAATGTTGACGATCTCGGCCAGCGGAATACGCACGGTGCCGAGCACCAGCTCGGCGGCGAACAAGGCGACAAAAAGGACAGCGAGCAACGGGAAGACGAGGGCGGCGCGCAACCGTGACGGCCGCCCCGGCGAGTCGGGCGGAGTTGGGCTCATCGCGCCGCGATCCTCACGGCTGAGCGCCCCTCTTTGCCGCGCACCCTCATGGCCGCGCCTCCCCTCGTGGCTGAGTGCCCCTCATTGCCGTTGCACCGGGGCGAAGAACACCAATTCGTGGTGCGGCAGCAGGCCGGGGTACAGCAGCGACACCAGGTCGGCGAGGGCGAGATCCGGGCGATTGATCGCGGTCTCGTTCCAATCCCAGGCGTCGCGCTCGGATCGCCTACGTTTGCGGTTGTTGTAGACCTGGCCAGCACGGTAGGCGGCAAAAAGCTCGGCCGGGACTCGCCCGTCCCAGTCTCGCTCGTCGAGAGCCGAGGTGATCCACAGGTCGGCGTCGGCCACTGCGTTCAAGACGCTGGCGGTGTCGAGGGTGGCGAATGGTCCCGCCGAGGGATCGGCCAGGGGGTTGATCGCCCCGGCGTCGGCGAAGAGCCCGGCCTCGGGTCCGTTGCTCTCCACCCACCAGCGATTGCCGCCAGCCGGCCCACCCCAGAAAGCGACCGGTGGCGACGCACCGGCCGCCGCCTTGGCACG
>JBCCEF010000073.1 GCA_039030395.1 Acidobacteriota bacterium | reverse complement strand
TAGCCTCGGCCCCGAGGTCCGCCGTCAGGGTGCGTGCGCCCGCTTCGCGGTCGTCGTCGGCCGGTTGATCGAACGGCGGCGCCACCGCTTCGCGCCACGGCACGGACAGCCAGTTGCGAGTTGCCTCGCTGGTGTCGGCGTCGTCTACGCGCTGGCCGAGCGCCGCGCTCCACGCCTGGTAGGACGTCGTTCGTGGCGCCGGTACCGGCGTCTTGCCGGCCTCGATCTGTCGCACCGCGGCCTCGAAGTCACCGAGCAAGATGCGCCACGACACCGCGTCGACCGCCAGGTGATGGATCACCCACAACAAACGATCGGGGGCGGTCGCGTCGTCGAGACCGCGGAAGACCGTCAGCCGCAGCAGCGGACCCGCCGCCAGATCGAGGCTGGCCTGGACCTGCTCGGCCGCGGCTTCGAGAGCGACTCGTCGGCGCGACTCGGGCAGCGACCCCAAGTCGATCTCGTGGAGAGGCGCGCGGCTCTCCGTCGCGGCAATGTGCTGGTGCCAGGCACCGTCCCGTGACTCGAATCGTGCCCGCAGCATGTCGTGCTGCTCTAGCAGTACCGCCAAGGCTTGTTCGACGACCGGCCGTGGCAGGCGTCGCCGTACCGTCAGCAGTAGGGTCTGGTTCCAATGCCAGGGCTCGTCTGCGAGCTCCAACTGATCGAAGAACCAATGCTGGATCGGCGTTAGCGCCACCGCGCCCACCGCCGGCTCGGTGCCGATGATCTGGCGCTGATCCTGCTCGGCCGCCGTGCCGAGTGCACCGGCCAGCTCGCCCAGGGTGGGGTGCGTGAAGATCAGCCGAGGCGACAGCTCGAGGCCGGCCTCCCGTGCCCGCGACACTAGCTGGATGGTGAGGATCGAATCGCCACCGAGCTCGAAGAAGTTGTCCGCCGAGCCGACCGGTCCTTCCAGCCGCAGCACTTCGCGCCAGATCTCCGCCAGCCGAGCCTCGGTCGGCGTCAGCGGCTGGGCCTGGGGGGCGCCGCTGGTCTCGCGGCCCGGCACCGGCAGAGGCATGGCGAGCAATGCCTTGCGGTCGACCTTGCCGTTGCTGGTCAGCGGCAGGCTGGGCAGCACCAGCAGGAACGACGGCACCATGTACTCCGGCAGCCGTTCGCCGAGTTGTTGCCGCAGCGACTCGTTACTGAGGTCGCCGCCCGGGGCGTTGACGTAGGCCACCAAGCCGCGGCCGGCGGGCAGGTCGTCGCGCACCAGGACCACCGCGTCGTCGACCCCGGGATCCTCGGCGAGCACCGACTCGATCTCACCCAGCTCGATCCGAAAGCCGCGGATCTTCACCTGGTGGTCGAGGCGACCGAGGAACTCGATCAGGCCGTCTTCCCAGAAGCGCGCCCGATCGCCGGTGCGGTACAACCGGCCGCCCTCCGCTTCGCTCCACGGATCGGGGACGAACTTCTGCGCCGTCAGCACCGGCTCCTGGGCGTAGCCTGCCGCCAGGCAGTCACCACCGATGTAGAGATCACCGGCCAGGCGCACGGGGCAGGGCTCGAGGCTGCGGCCGAGCACGTGGTAGCGCGCGTTCTGGATCGGCCGGCCGTA
>JBCCEF010000072.1 GCA_039030395.1 Acidobacteriota bacterium | reverse complement strand
GTCCGAAGCCTACGTTTGGGCACGCAAGCAGGACGACGGCACGCTCAAATTCCATTTTGCGGTCGACAACCCGCAGGGCATCTCGGCCAAGGCGATGGCGGTGATCCTCGACGAGAGCCTGTCCGGCGCACCGCTCGAGGACGTGCGTAGCGTGTCGGGGGACGTGATCTACGACATCTTCGGTCGCGAGCTGTCGATGGGCAAGAGCATGGGGCTGATGGGCATGGTGGCGATGGTGGCGACCTCGGCCAAGAAACTGTTGGCCTCGGCCGAGGTAGCGGTATGAGCGACGCTGACCTGAACGGTGCGGTCGTCCTGGTGACCGGAGGGTCGGGCGGTATCGGCCGTACGATCTGCCGCCAATTTGCCCAGCGTGGGGCGCGGGTTTGGGTACACTTCAACGGCAATCAGGCCGCTGCGGAGGAGACCCTCGCCCAGCTGCGCCCAGGGACGGGCCAAGAGCACCGCACCGTGGGGGCCGATCTGTCGGATCCCGAAGCGGTGCGTGTGATGGTCGATCAAGTGGTGGCGGCCTCCGGCCGGCTGGACGTGCTGGTCAACAACGCCGGTATCTACGAGCGCCACCCGCCACTGACCACCGACTTCGACGCTTGGCTCGCCGCCTGGGACCGCACCGTGGGCGTCAACCTTTCGGGGGTTGCCCACACCGCGTATTGCGCTGCGCGCTATATGAGTGAGCGAGGCGGTGGCCGGATCATCAACATCTCGTCTCGCGGCGCGTTTCGCGGCGAGCCTGACTGCCCGGCTTATGGCGCATCGAAGGCCGGTGTCAACGCCCTCAGTCAATCGCTGGCGGCGGCCCTGGCACCAGCCGGCATTTACGTCTACGCGGTGGCTCCGGGGTTCGTAGAGACCGCCATGGCGCGGCCCTACCTCACGGGTGAGATGGCCGACGCGATCCGACAACAAAGCCCTCTCGGGCGGGTGGCGACGACCGAGGACGTCGCCTATTGGGTCCTTTGCCTGGCCGACCCGGCGGCCAATTTTGCCACCGGTGCGATCATCGACGTCAACGGTGCCTCTTACTTGCGAACCTGAGGACGAGACGAAATGGGTTGGTTTTCCCGTCGTAAGCCGGTTGCCGAGGGCGTAGGGCCCTCCACATTGCAGAGCGGCGTCTACCGGTCACCGGGCATGACTCGGCTGGCCAAGGAACTCGATCGGCGCCGGCCCGAAGCGATCCTCGACCTTGGCATGTCATCGACAGAGAACGTCAATTACCTGTCGCGCTTCACCACCAATCTGTGCATTCAGGATCTCTTCCACGGTGCCTGCGACGAGCCCGGTCGCCGTTCCGAGGCCTTTCGCTTCGATCATCCCGAGACCCTACGGCTGCCGGATGAGAGCGAGCGCTTCGACATCGTGCTGATGTGGGATCTGATTCACTACGTCGAGGGCGCCGACCGCCGTAGTTTCATTGCCCGGCTGGCGTCCTATTGCCGGCCCGACGCTTTCGTCTTCCTGCTCGGTTCATCCTCGGCGCAGATACCGCTGGTGCCGATCCAGTTCAAGATCGACAGTGACGATGCGCTGCACTACACCTTGCCGGAAG
>JBCCEF010000071.1 GCA_039030395.1 Acidobacteriota bacterium | reverse complement strand
CACATGGTGGCGGTGGGGCCGGGCGACGAGCGCGCCTTTGTCGCCAACATCGGCTCCGGCTCGGTGACGGTGATCGATCTCGAGGAGGGCGAGCGGGTGGCCAACATCGCCACCGGCGAGGGCGCCGAAGGGGTGGCGGTGACCGAGGCGGGCCACGTGTGGGTGACCAACCGTGCCGCCGACAACCTGACGGTGCTCGACGGCAGCAGCCTCGAGCCTCTCGCCACCCTGGAGTCACCGGGCTTCCCGATCCGCGCCACCGCGGCCGGTAAGAAGGTGTTGGTGACCCGCGCCAAGGCGGGGGATCTGGCGATCTACGACGACGACGATCTAGGGAAAGTGACCTCTATCCCTCTGGAGCTCGAAGCCAAAGACGTCGAAGGCCGGCTGTTCGGTGATCGCTTCGGCAAGAGCTCGGTGCCGATCGGCGTGGTGGTCAACGAGGATGCGACCCGCGCCTGGATCGCCCACGCCAACGCCGACAAGATCTCCGAGGTCGACATCGCCGCCGGCAAGATCGCCCGCCGTCTCACCGCCGGCCGTGAGCCGGACGGCATGGCCTACACGACGAGGGACGTCGCCAAGAACTGATGCTCTGGATTCTGCGCCGACTCGGGCACGGTTTGTTGTTGCTCGTCGGCGTCTCTTGTTTGACTTTCGGTTTGACCGAGCTGGCTCCGGGAGACTACTTCGACGATCTGCGGCTCGATCCGCGCATTCCGCCCGAGACCGTGGCGGCGATGCAGGCCCGCTACGGGTTGGATCAGCCGCTGGTGACACGTTATGTCCGCTGGCTAGGCTCGGTCGCCCGCGGTGAGCTGGGTTATTCGTTCGCTTATGACAGCCCGGTGGCGCCCCTCCTGTGGCCGCGTGCCCGCAATAGCCTGCTTCTGGCCGGCACGGCGACCCTCCTCGCCTGGCTGATCGCCGTGCCGCTGGGTCTGTGGGCCGCAGCCTCGCGGTGGCGGTGGGTGCAACCGGCGTTCGCCGGAGCGACGTCGGTCCTGCTCGCCATTCCCGAGCTGCTGCTCGCCCTACTCGGCCTGTGGCTGGCGGCGCGCACCGGCTGGCTGCCGACCGGCGGCATGGCGTCGCTCGATGCGGACCAGCTCGGCTTCTGGGCACGCCTGGGTGATCTCGTCGTCCACCTGGTGCTGCCGGCGACGGTACTGACTCTCGGCATGATCCCGGTCCTGGCGCGTCATGTGCACGCCAGCGTGACGGAGGTGCTGCCGGAGCGCTACCTGCAAGTCGCGCGCCGCCGGGGAGTGGGGAAGCGGCGCTTGCTCCTGCGCCACGCTCTGCCTGTGGCGGCCAATCCGCTAATCACCCTTCTGGGTGCGTCGCTCGGGTCGCTGCTCAGCGTGTCGCTCTTGGTCGAGGTGGTCCTCAGCTGGCCCGGTCTGGGGCCGCTGCTCCTGGGGGCGATCTTGGCGCGCGATGTCCACCTGGTGATCGGTGCGGTGCTGCTGTCGACCCTGTTCCTGCTCCTCGGCAATCTGCTGGCGGATCTCTTACTCTACGCCAGCGATCCACGCATTCGAGTGCGCCGCCGTGCGGCCTAAGCGGCTGCAACTCGCCCT
>JBCCEF010000070.1 GCA_039030395.1 Acidobacteriota bacterium | reverse complement strand
GTTCTCCTTCTCGGAGGCGGCGTTCGAGGCTCGGGTCTCGGAGGATTTCAACGCTGGGGTGGGCTGGACGGTGAGCCTGGGTGGGTATCTGACGAACAGCCAGTTCGGGGACAACCCGAACGGCTGGAACCTGACGACGGAAGATGGAGCGCAGCACCACTTCTATCAGTCGCTCCATGTGGGAGAGGCGACCGGGACGGCCTTCCAATACACGCGCGACGGCTCCTACCTGCGGCTGACCAAATCGAGCCGCGAGGTGGAGTACCCGGATGGGACGATCCGGACCTACGGCCAGCAGGAGCCTGGTGTGCCGGGGAAGTTTCGCCTGACGCAGATCCGAGACCGTTTCGGCAACGCGGTGACGGTGACTTACAACGACGGTGCCCAGCCTTCGTGGACGATCGCCGATGGTCTGCGGACGCACCGGGTGGAGTTCGAGTTGGGTTCGGCGGGCGTCCGCCGGGTGAAGGCGGTGAAGCTGGCGGCATTCAACGGCTCGGTGGCGACGTACTCCTTCGGCTACACGTCGAAGACGATCACGCGCAGTTGCTGGGACTCTCCGGCTTCTCAATATCCCTCCGGCTTCTCGGACCCGACGCCGCCGACGGCGACGGTGGATTTCCTGGCCTCGCTGACCCTTCCTGGCACCGGCGGTGCCTTCGAGATGCCGGAGCACTACGAGGACTGCACACAGAGCAAGAACGCCCCCGGGGTGCTCAAACGGCTGCGTCTTCCAACGCGGGGCCTGATCGACTGGACCTACACCGACTGGGACGTGCTGATGCGCTCGCCCCTGACCTTGAATCGCGGCCCAGACACGGAGCCGGCGATCGGTTCCCAAGAGGTGCTGGCGGTGGCGTCGAAGACGGTGCTCAACTCGAACGGCCTGTGCGAGAACCACGACTGGCCGTCTTGTACCTGGACCTACCGCACAGAAGGCGGCGGCGGTTTCACCCGCAAGGTGATCGTCCGCGAGCCGTCGGGCGATGAGACAGTGCACTACTTCGCGAACGACCCGAAGCTGGATCGGGCCGGCTTTTCGGGCTGGGAGTACGGCCTCCCGCTCCACCTCGGCGATGTCTCCGGAGGGCTTCACCTGTCGCGGGAGATCTTCGATGGCCCGGCGACCTCCCAAAACCTCAAGCGCTCGGTCCGTGTGGCTTACGAGCACGACAAGCTCAAGCCTGGGGGAACCATCGGCTTCACGAGCGACTGGTACGACTCGAACCGCCGCCCGCGAGTGGAGCGGACGACGTTCCACGACGACAACAACCGCTGGGTGGAGACGGTGTCCTCGGACTTCGATGGCCTGGGTCAGCACCGGGTGCAGGCGACGACGGCCAACTGGGGCTCGAACCGCACCACCACGACGACCTATAACCCGGCTCGAGGCACCTACCTGGTCAACCCCTCGAACAACCTCTTCGCCTCGGGCCACAGCTTCACTCCGTGGCCTTCGAGCCAGCCTTGGCTGCTGCAGCTTTCGACCTCGCGGGAGACCCAGGACGGTTCCGATCGGGTGCGGGTCGAGACTTGCTTCAATTCGAACACGGGCTTCCTCGAGCGGGAGCGGCGCCTCAAAGG
>JBCCEF010000069.1 GCA_039030395.1 Acidobacteriota bacterium | reverse complement strand
GTTTGAACCTCGTCGCGGTCCGTCCGGACCCCGTCACGGTCCACCGGCGGGGTGTCGAGCGGCGAGACCTCCGCCTCCGGGCTCAGCGCCAGGCGGCAGATGGACGCCAGCTCCCGTGCCGCCGCCTCGAGCTCGGCCGGTGGCTCGCTCAGCTGCAGCCAGCCGTGGATTCCGGCTCGCTTCAGACAGTCGACCAGGCGCGCCGCGGGATAGGCCGGATCGAGCAGCAGGAAGGCACCGCCGGCCTCGACGACGCCGAGGATCGCGGCCACCAGCGCGGCACTGCGCTCGCCGTAGATCGCCACCACCCGCTCGCGGCCGACACCGTGTCGCTGCAGCGCGCGGGCGATGCCACCGCTGCGCTCGGCGAGGTCGCGGTAGGTCCAGGTCGCCCGCTCGTCCGTGACCGCCGGGCGATTCGGTCCGCGCCGGACATTGGCGTGGAACAGCTCGCCGAGAGGGGTGCCGCCATGGCGTGGCAGGGCCCGGCGCGGGTCGGGCAGCAGGGCCTCGTCGCGCAGCGAGTAGGACTGGATCCGTCGGCCCGGCGCCGCGGCGATTTGCTGCAGCAGCCGGCCGTAGCTTTCGGTGAGCGCAACGATGCGCTGGTGCGAAAAGAGGCTGGCGTTGTAGACCCAGTCGAGGCGGAGCTCGTCCGCCACCTCGGCGGCGTAGAGCGTCAGGTCGAACTTTGCCGCGAGCTCGGCGGCCGGTAGAACTTCGAAGGCCAGACCTTCGACCTCCAGGCGCTCGACGCCCAGATTGAGCAGGTTGAAGAAGACCTGGAACAGGGGTGTGCGATCGAGGTCGCGATCCGGATCGAGGGCCGCGACCAGCTTTTCGAACGGCACGTCCTGGTGGGCATAGGCCCCCAGAGCCTCGTCGCGTGTACGGGCGAGGAGGTCTTCGAAGGGCGGATCGTCGCCCAGGTCGCCGCGCAGCACCAGGGTGTTGATGAAGAAACCGATCAAGCCCTCGATCTCTTGTCGGGTGCGGCCGGCGATCGGCGTGCCGACGAGGACCCGGCTCTGGCCGCTCCAGCGGCCGAGGAGCACTTGAAGGGCGGCGAGCAGGATCATGAACAGGGTCGCGCCTCGATCCTGGCCGAGGGCCACCAGGGCTTCCGCGGTCGCTGCGGGCAAGCGCTGCGTCAGGCGCGCGCTACGGAAGTCGTGGCCGCTCGACCGCGGCCGGTCGGTTGGTAGGGCGAGGGGTGGCAAGTCGCCACCGAGGCGCCGTCGCCACCACGCCAGGTGACCCTCGAGAACCTCCCCGGTCAGCCACCGGCGCTGCCAGGCGGCGTAATCGCCATATTGGACCGGCAGGGGAGGCAGATTGGCGTCCTGATCGCCGGCGTAGAGGTCGACCAGCTCGCGCAGGAAGATCGCGGTCGACCAGCCGTCGGTGATGATGTGATGGAAGGTAGCGACGAAAACGTGCTCGGCCGGGCCGAGGTGGAGGAGCACGGTGCGCAGCAGTGGGCCACGGGCCAGGTCAAAGGGGCGGGCGGCCTCGCTGGTCCGTAGGCGGTCGGCTTCACCTTGCCGGTCGACCTCGCTCAGGCGCCCGAGCTCGATCCGTGCCAGTGCCGGTGATCGTGCCTCGACCATCAGCCGCGGGCGCCCG
>JBCCEF010000068.1 GCA_039030395.1 Acidobacteriota bacterium | reverse complement strand
CAGCTCGACGGTCAACTCCGGCCAGGTGGGCACCAAGTTCACCGCTTCGACGGTACCGGTCCTCACCTGGGAGGCCTGGCTCTACGACGACCTCGGCATGACCGGCCCGGGCACCAACGTCGGCTATGGCCGGATCGACGATCAGGCCCACATCGTGATCACCGACGCCGCCCATCCCCTGGCCGCCGGCCTGTCCGGTCTCGTCGCCGTGGTGCCAGGCACCACGCCGCTGCGCTGGGGCGCCCCCGCCGCCAGCGCCCAGGTGGTCGCCGTCGCCGAGGGCAATGCCGCCCAGGCCCTGGTTTTCGCCTACGAAGCGGGCGCCGCCATGGTCGGCCAAACCGCCCCAGCTCGCCGGGTCGGCCTGCCCTTCTACGACGAGAATCCCAGCCAATTCACCGCCGAGAGCTGGGCCCTCTTTGATGCCGCGGTGAGCTGGGCGATCGGCAACTAAACCTCCTCCCAAGGCTGCTACGGGATACCGCCCTCCGGGCTCCGGACAGAATGTCTCACTCGAGGCGCGGATGGCCTCTTCGGCTGGCGTGCCAGAAAGCCAAGACCTTGACCAACTCTTCGTCGGTATCGACGGTGTAATAAAGGTAGTAGCGGACGCGCCCGAGGAGCGCACGCCGTAGCCGACGAATCTTGGCGTGGCGTACCTTCTGACCGGTGCCCGGTAAAGTCGAGATCAGGCTGAACGCCTTCTCGACATCTTCCTCGAACGCGTGAGGTGCCTTCGGCCGATTGGCTAGCCACCAATCGGCTGCTTCACGGATCTGTTTCGCCGCTCGGGAAGCGACTCGGAGCCGGT
Source organism: Acidobacteriota bacterium (assembly GCA_039030395.1). Lineage (NCBI taxonomy): Bacteria > Pseudomonadati > Acidobacteriota > Acidobacteriota bacterium. Next base: position 888 of record JBCCEF010000068.1, on the reverse strand, counting down.
GCCTCACACGCGGCTCTTGGCTTTGAGCTCCTCCAGGAGCGTTCGGCCATCAACATACTGGCCGGAGTCGATCTGAGCCAAGGCTTCGCTGAGCTCCGCTTCTTCGCTGGACGAAAGAGCAACCGGTTCGCCGTCGTCGGCCGCGAGAATGGCGACACGCGAACCTTCTCCTATCTCCGGAGGAACATTGATCTTGCCGTCGATGACTTCAGCGGTAACCAGCTTCATGTCGTCATCATAGCAGCACCCAGGTTGTCGGACCGGTGGCGGAGCGCCTTGCGAGATCGATCACGACCCTCGCAGGATCTCTTCGATGCGCTCGGCGGTAGCCCGCACCGCTGGGGGCTGGAGGATGCTGTGGTGGTCGCCGGCTACGCGGTGGGTTGTCAACCCGCCGCGGGTCAGGCGCTGGCAGTCGCGCTGCTGCTCGGCCGCCAGGGGGGCCGGGGTGAAGGAGGTTTGGATCAGGTCGATGGGACTATCGTGGGGCTCTGGGCGATACGTGTGGCTGGCGCGGACCAGGGCGCAGAAGACGCGCCAGTGCCGTTGGAGCGCCGGTAGACGTCTGTCGTGGAGTAGGCGCCCTTGCTCTACGGCGTGAGCCTGTAGCCGCTGCAAGAACTGTTGGTCGTCCGCCGCGTCGACGACAGCGGCAGGAGGCGAGAGACCGGCGGTGAGCTGAGCGAACATCGCCCGCTGGGTGGCCGGATCTCGCGTCGCGTCGGCCCTCGCGGTGCCGGGATGGGTGTCGACCAGGATCAGAGAGGTCACCGGTCGACCCGCGGCCTCCAGCTGACGGGCCATCTCCGAAGCCAGGAGACCGCCGACCGACCAGCCGCAGAGATGCACCGGACCCTTGGGCCGGGCCGCCGTGAGGGTGGCGATGTG
>JBCCEF010000067.1 GCA_039030395.1 Acidobacteriota bacterium | reverse complement strand
GCTCGTCGCCTGCAGCAGCACGGCGCTCTCGGTCACCTGGGGGTGCGCGGCGAGCGCGGCCTCGATCTCGCCGAGCTCGACCCGGAAGCCGCGCAACTTGATCTGGTGATCGACCCGGCCGACGTAGTCGACCACGCCGTCATCGAGCCAGCGGGTCAGGTCGCCGGTGCGGTACAGGCGCCCTCCGGGTTGCCCGGCGAACGGATCCGGCACGAAGCGGCCGGCGGTGAGGCGTGGTCTCTGCCAGTAGTTTCGCGCCAGACCGTCGCCGCCGGTGAGCAGCTCGCCCACCTCGCGGGCCGCCACCGGCCACAGGGATTGATCGAGCACGAAAACGGTGCTGTTGGCGATTGCCGCGCCGATCGGTACGGTCGCTGCATCCTCAGCGATCTGCCGTACCTGGTAGCCGGTGGTGTAGGTCGTGTTCTCGGTCGGCCCGTAGACGTGGATGAAGCGGCGCGGCGAGCCGTTGCCGAGCATGCGGCGCATCCAGGCGGGATCGGCCGTCTCGCCCCCCACCATCAGATTGTCGATGTGGGCGAAAGCGTCCGGTGCCTCGCGGATCGTCTGGTTGAACAGGGCAGTGGTGAGGAAGAGGGTGTTGACCCGAAAGCGGCGCAAGGCTGCGGCGAGATCGCGCGGAACCAGGCTGGTGTCGCGCGGCACCTCCACGATACAACCGCCGGTCAGAAGCGGCCCCCAGATCTCCAAGGTGGCGGCATCGAAGGCGGTGTTGGCCGCCTGACCCACCCGATCTCGGGGCGAGAGGGTGATGTAGTTGGTTTCGAGCACCAGGCGAGTGATGCCGCGGTGGGGGATACCGACACCCTTGGGGCGCCCGGTCGAGCCCGAGGTGTAGATGATGTAGGCGAGGCGGCCGGCGGCGGCGGTCTCGGCAGCCTCGAACGACTCCGTGCTGGCCTCGTCGAGGTCGTGATCGGTCGGCTCTTCGAGCCGGCGATCGAGAGCCACCGCTTGGGCCGAGCTTGCAGGCAGCTCGTCGATCAGAGTCGTTTGAGTGACGACGACCTTGGGCTCGGCGTCGGCCAACATGAAGGCGAGGCGCTCCCGGGGATAGGCGCGGTCGAGGGGCAGATAGGCACCGCCGGCCTGGAGAATCCCCAGCAACGCCACCACCAGATCACAGCCGGGCTCCAGGAAGACGCCGACGCGATCTTCCACTCCGACCCCTAGACGTCGTAATCGATGCGCCAGGGCGCGGGCGCGGCGGTCGAGCTCACCGTAGCTCAAGCTGTGCTCGCCGTAGATCGCTGCCACCGCTTCGGGTCGCGCCGCCGCCTGCTGGGCGACCAGGTGCTGCACCAGGGTGCGGCGCGGATAGGCCGAGGCCGTATCGTTCCACTCCACCAGCAGCCGATGACGCTCGACTCTAGATAGCCCCTCCTGTGCTCTCATCCCCGACCCCTTCAATCTCCCACACCTTGAGGTATTGACTCCGGACTCGGCTTCTTCTTACGGCCTCGCAACCTGCGGGCGAGGAGCGCACGCTTGGCGTCCGACAGATCGTCACGCCGTCCCGATACTTTGGCTCTCAGCTTGGACTCGCTACGTTTCTCGTCCGCCAGTGGATCACCGGCGTTCTCCGCTGGGCGGGTCGGCGCGGCCTCGTGGGCCAGCCGTTCGGCGGCGGCACGCAGCCAGCGCTGTTCCTCGTCCTCGGCGAAAAGGGATATGTCCGCCAGCGGTTGCTCCGGGTCGGCCGCGACCGCGTCGAGCAAGCGTTCGAAGCGGCTGACGAAGCCCTCCATTGTGGCGGATTCGAAAAGGGCGG
>JBCCEF010000066.1 GCA_039030395.1 Acidobacteriota bacterium | reverse complement strand
GGTCGAGAAGTCCAGCTGGCGCACCCAATCGCCGGGGACGAAGTCGCGCAGCAAGCTCTCGACGAGGTAGGGGTGGGAGAAGAGTAAAAGGTAGGTGTTGGCGTGTTGGCCCATGGGTCCTCCGTGGGGTTGGGGCGACTGGATCGTCGTTTAACCCACCACGACGGAAAACAGGGCTACGATTTGACACGGAGAGGAAAGAAGATCGAAGAGAGTCGGCTGAGGCGCTGTCGGCCTCGAACCTGCTGCGGCGCCTTCAGTCTTCGCCGAGATCTTCCGGCTCGTACAGCGCCCAGCCGTCCGCCTGGAGCTCACCTTCTCCGGGCTCGAGGACCTGCAAGGGCGTGGCGAAGGAGCGCGGGCCCCAGATCTTGATCGCGCTGGCGTAGGAAGCGGCGGCGAGACGCCTGCCGGTATTGTCCCAGGCGAGCGAGCGGATGCCGAGCTCGCTGGCGCGAAATCCGATGGTACTCTCGCCCGACGACAGCTCCCAGAGCTTGACTGAGCCCCGGTCGTCGCCGGAGGCGAGGCGGGCGCTGGTTGGCGACCAGGCGAGTGCCCCGACCCAGGTCGTGTGGCCCTTCAAAGTCTGGATCGAGCTGTCGCTCGAGCTGAAAATCCGAACCGTCCCGTCATCGAAGGCTACGGCGAACCGATCATCCGTCGGCGAAACGGCGACCGCCCGCATCGCTTCGCGGTGAATCCGCCAGGTAGCGAGCAGCTCGTTGGTCAATGGGTTCCAGATCCTCACCGTACTATCTTCGGAGCCCGAAACGAGACGCTTGCCGTCCCGCGACCAGGCAACCGCGTAGACGGGATCCGTATGGCCTTCCAAGAAGTGCCGCAGCTTGCCCGTCCCAGCATCGCGAATACAGACCCGCGAATCCTCGGAAGACGTGGCGATCTGTACGCCGTGCGGACTCCAGCCCACGGCGTGGATCCGGTCCCGATGGCTGCGTTTGGCAAGCCTGAGGTCGCCGCTCCCGGTTCGCCAGATCCGCAAGGTGCCTTGGTCTGAGCCCGTCGCCAGCCGCGCGCCATCGGGTCGCCAGGCAAGACAGCACATCGCTTCCGGCGCCTGCAAACGCTGTAAGACGTGGCCGGTACGGGAGTCCCATATCGCCACCTGACCATTGTCCATACACGCGGCGAGCGCTCTGCCGTTCGGGTGCCAGGCGATCTGCACGGCGACCTGGCCAACCCGCTGAGACACGTCTCGCAGGGCGCTCGGCGCCGGCGCTCCGACCGTTGGCGGCAGCCACACTTCCAGGCCGACGCAGCCCAGAAAGCCGGCCCCCTCCAAGGTCGCGCCGTCGAGCCTGGCGCCGGTGAGGGTGGCCCTGGCGAAGCGGCCGAAGGAGAGGTCCGCGTCGCGCAGGTCGGCAAACCGGAGGTCGGCGCCACGTAGATCGACCCACTGCAGATCACGGCCGCGCAGGTCGGCGCCATAGAGCGGCACACCCCGCAGGTTGGCACCGACGAGGTCCTCGGGCAGCAGGCTGACGAGATCGATCTCGATATCGCCGAAATCGATCCGGCTCCAGGGCACCTGGGCGAATCGCTGCGCCGGCTTTTCGTTCAGCCACGAGATCAGGAACGCCACCAGCTGATCCGTCGCCCTGAGCTGGCCCTCGAGGGCCCGGCTCCCATCGCTGACGAGCGCTTGGGCAAGAAGGAACTCTTGGATGCTGTAGTGGGCGAAGCGGAACCCTTGCTCCGACGTTCGGTTGAGCAGCGATCGACCGCCGAAATCGAAACCGTCGAGGCGCTCGGCCAAAGGCTCGGCCTCGACCAGC
>JBCCEF010000065.1 GCA_039030395.1 Acidobacteriota bacterium | reverse complement strand
GAGCGCCTCGGTGCCGGGCTCTCGGTGCTCCTCGAGGCGGTGGCGGAGGATCCGACACGAGCCCTCGAAGACTACCCGCTGGTCAGCAGCGCCGAACGGCGCCAGGTCCTGGCCTGGAGCAGGGCAGAGGAAGGGCAGGCGGCGGCCGGATTTCGCGGCGTCGGAGCCCGTTTCCGAGAACAGGCCGATCGCCGTGGGGACCACACGGCGGTGGTGTGCGGAGGGAAGACCGCCAGCTATCGTGAGCTCGCCGCCGCGACCAGCGCTGTGGCCCGCTTGCTGCGCGCCCGCGGCGTCGGCCCAGAGACCGTGGTCGGGATCTTCCTCGACCGCTCGATCGAGCAGGTGAGCGCGATCCTGGGTGTGCTCGAGGTCGGAGGCACCTATCTGCCCCTGGACCCCAATGATCCGCACGAGCGCACGGCGCGAGTTCTCGAGCTGGCCGGGGTGCGTTGGATCCTGAGCCGTCAGGGGCTCGCCGAAGTCTTGCCACCGAGCCATGGGGAGCTGCTTTGCCTCGACCAAGAGGCCGAGCCGGAGCCGCCAAGCGATGGAGCGGCCGACATCACCCGCGATGCGGTCGCCGCCGAGAGCTTGGCTTACCTGATGTTCACCTCGGGTTCGACCGGCGAGCCCAAGGGGGTGATGATCCGCCAGGCGAGCCTCGACAATTACCTCGCTTGCTTGCCCGGTGCCCTCGGTATCGGTCGGGATGACATCTACCTCCACACCGCCTCCTTTACGTTCTCTTCGTCGGTGCGCCATCTCCTCGTGCCCTTGACCCAAGGGGCTACCGTGGTCGTCGCGACGGCCGAGGAACGGCACGATCCGCGGCGCCTGCTCGGCTTGCTGGGCGACCTCGGGATCACGGTGATGGATACGGTCCCGGCCTTCTGGCGCAGCTGTATCGAGGCACGGGTTGGCTCGGATTCGGACGCGCAAGCGCTGCGCCTCTCGCTCGCGACCGGTGCGCCGCTGCCTGAGGAGACGCCGCGCGAGTGGTGCCACGGCCGCCAGCGACCGCCGCGATTCTTCAACATGTACGGTCAGACCGAGACCACGGGGATGGTCGCGATCCACCCCTGGGCGGGTGACTCGGAGACCGCCGACGGGCAAGCCGAGTCCGAAAGCGGCAAAGTTCTCGTGCCCCTCGGCCGTCCGGTACCCGGCGGGGCGATCTATGTGCTCGACCGGCATTCGCGTCCGGTGGGTGCCGGCTCGATTGGCGAGATTCATGTCGCCGGGGCGGCGCCGGCGCGAGGCTACCTCGGCCAGCCGGGGCTGACCGCTGAACACTTCTTGCCTGACCCTTTCGGCTCCCGATCGGGATCCCGCTTGTTCCGCACCGGCGACCTCGCATTCTTCGATGCCGAGGGCCTTTTGCACTTCGCTGGCCGGGTCGATCACCAGGTACAGATCCGTGGCTTCCGGGTCGAGCCGGGGGAGGTCGAGGCGATCCTGGCACGGCACCCCGACGTCGAACGCTGCGCGGTGCGAGCCTTCGGCCAGGGAACCGGAGATGCCGAGCTGGCGGCCTTCGTCGTCCTCGCCGACGAGGCTGACGGCGATTTTGCATCGTTGCGCCGATTTCTCGAAAAGCAGCTGCCGATCTACATGCTGCCGAGGCGCTTCGTCGGTCTCGACGAACTCCCTCTGACACCCACGGGCAAGGTCGAATACCGCTCGTTGCCCGAGCCGGAGCGGGGGAGCCATCGGCCCTATGTCGCGCCGTCGACCGCACTCGAGCGCGAGTTGGCCGAGCTCTGGGTGGAGGTGCTCGAGGTCGAGCGTGTCGGCGTCGAGGATGATTTCTTCGACCTCGGCGGACACTCGATGCGTGGCATCCTCATCATGTCGCGAGTGCAGGAACGCTACGGCGTCGAGATCCCGCCCTATCGACTCTTCGAAGCCCGCACGGTGAAGGAGCTGGCGGTCCTGGTGGAGGAGCATCAGTTGGCGGCGGCGAGCTCTGAAGACTTG
>JBCCEF010000064.1 GCA_039030395.1 Acidobacteriota bacterium | reverse complement strand
CACCGACTCGACACCCGCCGATGGCGAATCCCCCGCCACGCCGTCTGTCACTTCGTCTCTCGGCTCGATCGCCAGCCCTGCCTCGGCGACGTTGCGGCGCGCCTGATCGACCTGGACGGGTGAGACATCGCCGGCCACGACTCGATGCCCCGCGCGGCTGAGCTCGATGGCGTAGCGGCCCGGCCCGGCGCCGACATCGAGAACCCGGCTACCAGGTGGGAGATGCTCGTGCAGCAGCGCGCGGTGAATGTGAAACTCACACGGAAAGGCGTCGAGCCGCGTATTCTGGTAACTCGACCAGGCGTCGTAGATCTCGCCAACCTTGTGGGGTGTCATGTTGCGACCTCCATGTCGAGCACGTCGAGCGAGCCGGGAAGTACGAGCCGGGTCGGCATCAGCGGACTCCAGTAGATGGTTTGCACGGCGCTGCGGAGCGATCGACCGAAGAGACGGTCTTCGCCCGAGGCCAGATTGCGGGCGTACGAAGGGAAAGCGCTGCTGGTGATCTCGAGACGCAGTCGATGGCCGGCAGGGATCGTGATCGCCATCGGCGACAGCGGGATCTCGAACCGGTAAGGCCGATCAGGACGCAAAGCCTCGCCGCGGCGAGCCAGCGCCCGCACCGCGTCGACCAGTCCGTGCGTGATGTAGAGCGAGCGCCCGTCCGGCAGGACCTCGAGCACCCGCGCCACCCAATCGGTGGAGGGTGCGTCGGTGCTCGCCCACAGGATCACCCGCGCCTCGCCCAGCCAACGACGGGGCGTCTCGAGCGGGGCGCTGGTGAAACGTGCGACGTCGGTGCGACCGGCGAGGTCCGTCTCGTCGATTGGCGTTCGGCGCGCCGGGTAGGGATCCTCGGGATCGTAGGGAAAAGAGCACTGCCCCGACGCGCCGGCGGACTCGCTCGACAGACCTTTTGCCGACGTCACGTGCCACGGCAGCCGATCCCCGGCCGCCTCCGGATCGGATGTGTCGGATGTAGACCAGCGGTTCTCGCCGGTGACGAAAACATGCGGAGCCTCCACAGAGGGAAGATCGTCCGGCGCTTCCTCACCGTCGAGCACGTGGTGCAGCCACGCGGCCTGGAAACGGCCGAGGGGGAAGCGCGAGGCGGATCCGTAGTCGCGCTCGCCGTAGCGGCTGGGTAGGTGCCCCCGCGGTTGATGCGTCCACGGCCCGATCACCAGCCCGCGGGGCGGCCGAGGCTCGTGCGCTTTGCCAACCGTCGCCCATTGATGGAGCGTCTCGCCGCAGTATGGATCGTGCCAGCCGCCGACGTGGAGTGACGGCACGGCAAGTGCCGCGAGCTCGGCATCACCGAAGGGAGGTGGCGCTGCGGGATCGGCGGTGGCGGCGGACAGCCAGCCGGGCAGGGGAGCCCACAGCCGCGTGGGAAGATTCGCCACGGGAAGTTGACGCAAGAGATCTGGCTCGGCCTCGAGCATCGCCGTCGCCAGCCCATCTCGGGCGCATCGCGCGTCGCCATGGGTGAGCCACCACGAGACGTGACCGAGCAGAGGCAGAATGCCGCCGTCCGGCCCAGGAGAGAAATCCACCGGCCGCATCGCCGGCACCGAAGCGATCACCGCGCGGATTGCCGGATGTTGGCTCACCGCCGCAGCCCAGGCGGTGAAGGCACCATACGAGCCGCCGGTCAAGACGACTCTGCCGTCGCACCAGGGCTGCCCGGCCACCCATTCGACGGTCGTACGCCCGTCCCGACGTTCGTGGACGTAGGGGCGCCACGTGCCGCCCGAATCGTACCGCCCTCGCACATCTTGCACGATGCAGCCAAAGCCGTGCTCGACCCAGCCCAGGGCCTCCGCCCGGTGCTGGGCCTTGCCGAGGTAGGTCCGCAGGATCACCACCGGGCGAGGGGCCGCGCGCGGGCGGTAGACGTCCGTGGCCAGCGGCACGCCGTCCTCAGAGGTGACGACGAGGCCTGCCTGGACGCGCGCGGCCTCGGCGCGCGCCGGAGCTTCGACCCGCGCGGTCGACTTCAAGGCAGGCATT
>JBCCEF010000063.1 GCA_039030395.1 Acidobacteriota bacterium | reverse complement strand
GACGGACATCCAGCAGCGCGTGTCTCTTGGAGACACCCCGGGCCACCAGCCGAACCTCCGACGACGACGCACTGCCGAGGCGGTTCAGCCCCGGTGCCAGCACGTACCGGCAAGGCAGCCCTTCGATCAGGCCTTCCAGTGCCCAGCGGTGCGATTCGGCAACCGGGGATTCCATGCTCATGGTTGCACCTTCAAGCTCCGGGATGCCGGGTCGCGAGCCAGGCTTCGATTTCTGCCAGAAGATCACCGGAGGGTACTTCGACCGACCCCAGAGTCGCTTCGGCAGCACGCGCCAGCTGCCAGGCCTGCGGCCGGTCCTCGCCCGTGGCCCAGAGCGTTCGTGCCAGGAGGTATCGAGCCTGGGCCAACTCTCTGGGGTTCACCGAAGCCTCCGCTTCCAGGAGGTGTACCGCCCGCTCGGACCGCTGCCTGGCCTCGGCGATGCGGTCGGCCGCCAGCAAGGTCTCGGCCGCGGACACCAGCAGCTTGGCCAGCAGGCTGGGATAGGCCGCGGCATAGGCTTGCTCGCCGATGCGCAGGGAACGGGCATGGAAGGCCCAGGCTTCGTCGAACCGGCCGCGCTCCCTATTGAGCATCGCCAGGTGATGCAAGGGAGCCGCCAGGGCGGGATGCTGGGGTCCATTGTCCCTCGACAGGCTCTCGAGGGCGCGAGTCAGCCAGACCTCTGCTTCGTCGCGGCGCTCCAGGCGATACAGGGCCAGGCCGAGGTTGTTCTCGAGCGCTCCCCGTTCGACGGCTAGCCGGTCGGCGACCAGCTCGAGTGCGGCACGGCTGCGGTCGAGCATCTCGTCGTAGCGGCCGCTCTGCTCGGCGACGTTGGTCAGATAGCTCCGCCGCTCGAACTCGAGGTCCGGCGGAGAGCCCAGGGATTCGACAACACCAGCCGCCAGATCGCCCCACAGGCGCGCCGACTCGGGCTGCGCCTGCAGCCAGTCGGCGATGATCATCGAGTTGTAGGCCTGTGCCAGCAACCGGCCGTAGCCGATCGTCTGGGCGATCCGAGCCGCTTCCACCAGGCCGCGGCGCAGATCGTCGACTCGGCCGGCGCGACCTTGCGCGATGGCCAGCTGGTAGTGCGCCTCGGCGAGCAGCGGCGGCCAACCGAGCTCGGTGGCCGCCTCCGCCGCAGCCGTGGCGACCTCCAGGGACTGGGGATAACGGCCCGCCGCCTCCTCGGCTCGGGCCTGCGCCAGAAGGCCGCGCAGCGCGTTGGTCTGGCTTGCCAACGCGGGGTCCGCGGGGATCGCCGACTCAGGGGGCAGCGCCTTGCGTTGGCCGCAGATCTCGGGGCTGGCCAAGGCGGCGACGGCGCGCGGCGCGCGGCCGCCAAGCGCCGCGTCGGCACTGGCGAGGAGCGAGAGCAACGCCGAGAAGTCGCGCCGCCGATCTTCCAGACACAGCATCCTGCGATCCAGCATCGCCTCGGACTGCTCGCCGCGCAGATGGGTCGCCGCGCAGGCGTCGCGATACTGCTCGCCCCAGACCCGGGCAAAATCGTCCAGCCGGCCTTCGGTGCGCATCCAGAGATCCTCTTCGGCAAGGGTCGCCCCTGGCATAGCCGATTGCAAGGCCGCTTGAACGGCGACCCGGCGCTCGGTGCTCCAGGTCGCGGCGAAGCTCGCCGCGCCGCCGTCACACGAGGGGTTGCGCTCGAGCCCGGCGAAGACCACGACGCTCGACAGCAAAATCGCCGCGGCCACCAGCCCCAGCCCACGACGGCGCCGGTCAGAGACTTGCCGTAGCGCCGACAGCAAGGCGGGCATATCCGGGAAACGGTCTTCGGGGCGCGGCGCCAGGCCCCTGGCCAGCGGACGGCGCAGCCATGCGGGAAGCCACGGATCGGCAACCTCGAGCGAGTCGGTGCGGGGCAAGCGTCCGGCCACGGCCTCGTAGAGGGCGACACAGAAGCTGAACTGATCCGAGCGCGCGTCGGTCTCTCGCCCCTCGCGTCGCTCCGGCGCCAGGTAGGCCCGAGTCCCGCTGACCTCAGCAGGCCGCGACCGCCCGGCAGACGCG
>JBCCEF010000062.1 GCA_039030395.1 Acidobacteriota bacterium | reverse complement strand
CACCGACTCGACACCCGCCGATGGCGAATCCCCCGCCACGCCGTCTGTCACTTCGTCTCTCGGCTCGATCGCCAGCCCTGCCTCGGCGACGTTGCGGCGCGCCTGATCGACCTGGACGGGTGAGACATCGCCGGCCACGACCCGATGCCCCGCGCGGCCCAGCTCGATGGCGTAGCGACCCGGCCCGGCGCCGACATCGAGAACTCGACTACCAGGTGGGAGATGCTCGTGCAGCAACGCGCGGTGAATGTGGAACTCACACGGAAAGGCGTCGAGCCGCGAATTCTGGTAACTCGACCAGGCGTCGTAGATCTCGCCAACCTTGTGGGGTGTCATGTTGCGACCTCCATGTCGAGCACGTCGAGCGAACCGGGAAGTATGAGCCGGGTCGGCATCAGCGGACTCCAGTAGATGGTTTGCACGGCGCTGCGGAGCGATCGACCGAAGAGACGGTCTTCGCCCGAGGCCAGATTGCGGGCATACGAAGGGAAAGCACTGCTAGTGATCTCGAGGCGCAATCGATGGCCGGTGGGGATCGTGATCGCCATCGGCGACAGCGGAATCTCGAACCGGTAAGGCCGATCCGGACGCAAAGCCTCGCCGCGTCGAGCCAGCGCCCGCACCGCGTCGACCAGGCCGTGCGTGATGTAGAGCGAGCGCCCGTCCGGCAGGACCTCGAGCACCCGCGCCACCCAATCGGTCGAGGGTGCGTCGGTGCTCGCCCACAGGATCACCCGCGCCTCACCCAGCCAACGACAGGGCGCCTCGAGCGGCGTGGTGGTGAAACGCGCGACGTCGGTGCGGCCGGCGAGGTCCGTCTCGTCGATTGGCGTTCGGCGCGCCGGGTAGGGATCCCCGGGGTCGTAGGGAAAAGAGCACTGCCCCGACACGCCGGCGGACTCGCTCGAGAGGCCTTTTGCCGACAGACCTGTTGCCGACAGGCTTGTTGGCGACAGACCTGTCGCCGAGGTCACATACCACAGGTGCCGATCCCGGGTTGGGTGTTGATCGACCACCGACCAGCAGTTCTCGCCGGTGACGAAAACGTGCGAAGCTTCGGCCCTCGGCAGATCGTCCGGTGTCACCTCGCCGTCGAGCACGTGGTGCAGCCACGCGGCCTGGAAGCGGCCGAGGGGGAAACGCGATGCGGACCCGTAGTCGCGCTCGCCGTACCGGCTCGGTAAGTGCCCCCGCGGCTGATGCGTCCACGGCCCGATCACCAGCCCGCGGGGCGGCCGAGGCTCGTGCGCCTTGCCGACCGTCGCCCATTGATGGAGCGTCTCGCCGCAGTATGGATCGTGCCAGCCGCCGACGTGGAGTGACGGCACGGCGAGCGCCGCGAGCTCGGCGTCGCCGAACAGGGGTGGAGCTGTGGGATCGGCGGTGGCCGCGGACAGCCAGCCGGGCAGGGGAGCCCACAGCTGCGTTGGAAGATCCGCCACGGGGAGATGTCGCAAGAGATCTGGCTCGGCCTCGAGCATCGCCGCCGCCAGCCCATCTCGAGCACACCGCGCGTCACCATGGGTGAGCCACCACGAGACGTGGCCGAGCAGAGGCAGAACGCCGCCGTCCGGCCCGGGAGAGAAATCCACCGGTCGCATCGCCGGGACCGAAGCGATTACCGCGCGGATTGCCGGATGCCCGCTCACCGCCGCGGCCCAGGCGGTGAAGGCACCGTACGAGCCGCCGGTCAAGACGACTCTGCCGTCGCACCAGGGCTGCCGGCTCACCCATTCGACGGTCGTACACCCGTCCCGACGTTCGTGGGCGTAGGGGCGCCACGTGCCGCCCGAATCGTACCGCCCTCGCACATCTTGCACGATGCAGCCAAAGCCGTGCTCGACCCAGCCCAGGGCCTCCGCCCGGTGCTGGGCCTTGCCGAGGTAGGTCCGCAGGATCACCACCGGTCGAGGGGCCGCGCGCGGGCGGTAGACGTCCGTGGCCAGCGGCACGCCGTCCTCAGAGGTGACGACGAGGCCTGCCTGGACGCGCGCGGCCTCGGCGCGCGCCGGAGCTTCGACCCGCGCGGTCGACTTCAAGGCAGGCATT
>JBCCEF010000061.1 GCA_039030395.1 Acidobacteriota bacterium | reverse complement strand
CGTGACGAGGCGAACGACGCCGCCCAACAGGCTCTTCTGACGGTCCTCTCCAAGGCTTCCAGGTTCGATCCGAAGCGCGACGCCCTGTCGTGGGTATTCGGCATCGTGGCCAACGAATGCCGCACCCGGCGACGCTCGCTCCAGCGCCGCGACCGCGCCTTGCAGCGCTGGGGCGACGACAGGGGCGGCGCGCGACGACCGCTGGTGGAGGACGACGTGATCGAGCGTGACCTGGCCCAGGCCGCCCAGGACGTGCTCGCCGGCTTGCCGACCCGCGACATCGAGACGATCGTCGCCTCATTGCACGACCGACGCCCCTCCGATGTCGCCTCGGCCACCTTTCGCAAACGCCTGGAGCGCGCCCGTCGCCGCCTGCGCGAGGCCTGGAGATTGCGCCATGAAGCCTGAAGACGCTATGTATCGCCGCGCCCGACGAGCCTACGAGCTCGGCCGCCTGAGCGCCGCCCTCCCCTGGGCTCTGGTGGTGCCACCGCTGGCCTGGCTCGCCCTGCGCTCGTGCCCGCGCTCCGCTGAGTACCTGGCCCTGATCGGCAGCCTCGCCGCGGCCGTGCTGGTGGGCCTACGTTGGCGCGGGCAAGACTTCGGGCGCGCGGTCAAGCCGGGCATCCTGATCGGCCTCGCCGGCTTCGCCGTGCCCTGGCTCGCCATTGCCTGTGACCTCTGCCCCATCGCCCCGTCGCCGCTGCTGCTCGCCTTGTGCGGCGCCGGCGGCGCCACCAGCGGTCTGGCCCTTTCGGCCCATTGCTTGCTGTGCGGCTGCTGCAGTCGCGAGCATGTCCTCGCCATGGGTACCACCGCCGGTCTGATCGCTGCACTCGGCTGTGCCCCGGCCGGATTCGGCGGCCTGCTGGGTATGGCCTTAGCGCTCACCCTCTCCGGGGTGGCGGGCACGGCCCTGGCGCGGGCGACGTAGGGTTCGCTAGGTAGATCGCGTCCCGTCTCTTCACTCCGTAGGGCGGGATTCAGACCTCTTGACGGCCCACCGAGAACAAACCTCCAGGGTTTTTCTCGTCTGGATGACAGATCGGAGCACTCTTTTCCGTGTGTAGTTCTTTAGCGCTTGCCACAAGTGTAGGCGCCGGAGCCCTGCATGGGACGATTGCCACGCTTCATACCCAAAAACAAGAACGGTGTCCTAGTCGAAGTCACCTCCCGGGTGATCGGCGCCCGGGCCTTGCTCACCCCCACACCCGATCCTCGCCGGTTCAATGAAGTCGTGGTCGGCATCCTCGGTCGCGCCTTGGAGATCTCGCCACTCAAGCTGTGCTCGACGGTGTGGACATCAAACCACATGCACGGCCTCGTCGTCGTCCACGACCAGCAACAGCTGAGCCGCTTCATGCACCACCTGGGTTGCAATATCTCGAAGGAGATCGGCGGCCGCCTGCGCGGCTGGTGTGGCACCTTCTGGGAGCGACGCTACGACGGCATCGTCGTCTCCGACGAGCCCGAGGCGCAGTGGCGCCGACTCAAGTATCACCTCAGCCACGGCGGCAAAGAGGGCCTGGTCCAGTCGCCACTGCAGTGGCCCGGCGTCCACGCCGCGCGAGCTTTGGTGCACGGCGAGCCGCTAGAGGGAGCCTGGTTCAACCGATCGAAAGAGTGGTCGGCTAAGAACCGCGGCCTCGTTGTCGGTCGCTACGATTTCGCCACGCGCTACCGGGTCGGCTTCGCTCCGCTCCCAGCCTTCCTTCACCTGACACCGGAAGAGTACCGCAACAAGGTCGCCGAGCTGATCCGGGAGATCGAGCAGGAAGGCGAGGCGCGCCGGGACGGCAATCCAGTGGCCGGCGTAGAGAAGATCCTCAGCCAGAACCCTTACGAGCCACCGACTCGCCAGACCAAGCGATCACCCAAGCCACGGTTTCACGCCGCCTCGAAGCCGGCACGGCTCGACTTCGAAACCGAACTCGCGGCCTTCCTGGCGGAGTACTGGGTCGCCTCGGAAGCCCTGCGATCCGGCAACCTCGAGGCCGCCGGCTGGTTTCCCAATGGTTGCTATCCGCCAGCCCTCATCGTTCTTGGCAAGATCTCGGCTATTCTTGGCAAGATTTCGGTTATTCTCGTCCT
>JBCCEF010000060.1 GCA_039030395.1 Acidobacteriota bacterium | reverse complement strand
GGCGCAGTCGGCACCGGCGCCGCCGAGTCGTCCTCGGGGTCGATCCGCGGCGACGTGGCTCAGTCCCCCGCCCGCCGCGCGAAGCGCAGCTGAGCAGAATCCATCTCGCGCAAACGGAAGAGTCGTCCTGGTGGGTACGGTGGAAAGGCGCCTTCTCTCGATCGAGCTGAGGCCTCAGGTCCACCGGCGGGCGAATCAGCTGCCAGCCGAAGCAGTAGCTAAGGCTTGCTAAGGTACGCCTTCGCCTGTCCAGGGCTCACGCAGGTCGTGGACCCGGACGCTCGATAGCTCGTGAACGGAGCTGGTCCCCACCCCCGTTGAATTTTTACCAAGAGAGGCACTAGATTAACCTCCTCGGTATGCGGCAGCGCGGACCTCACACCGGAGGCGCAGGCGGCCCCTGCAGGCAGAGAGGCGGGTAGGAAGGAAAACCATGGCTAAGAAGACCATTGCCGATGTCGACGTCAGCGGCCACAAGGTCCTGATGCGGGTCGATTTCAACGTACCGCTACAAGAGGGTCGGATCAGCGACGACCGGCGTATCCGCATGGCCCTCAAGTCGATTCGCAGCGTCTTGGATCGCGGCGGCTCGGTGGTGCTGATGAGCCACCTCGGTCGTCCCAAGGGCACAGGGGCCGAACCGGCCTTTACCTTGCGGCCGGCGGCGGAGCGCCTCGCCGAGCTGCTCGATCGTCCGGTAGCCTTCGCCAACGACACTATCGGTGACGAGGCCCGCGCCAAGGTCGAGGCCCTGGAGCCCCGCGGGGTCGTGCTGCTCGAGAACCTGCGCTTCGCGAAGGCGGAGAAGAAGGGCGGTGAGGATTTCGCCGCCGCCCTGGCCCAATTCGGCGATGTCTACTGCAACAACGCCTTCGGCACCTGCCATCGGGAGCACGCCTCGATGGTGGCGGTGCCGCGGCAGATGAAAGCGGCCGGCAAACCGGCGGTCTGTGGCTTCCTGGTGGAAAAAGAGATCCGCTACCTAGCCGGGGTCGTGGCCAATCCCGAGCGCCCGTTCCTCGCTATCCTCGGCGGCGCCAAGGTGTCGGACAAGATCGTCGTCATCGACAACTTGCTCGATCTCTGCGACACCATCCTGATCGGCGGCGCCATGGCCTACACCTTCGCTCTCGCCCATGGCCGGGCCGTCGGCAACAGCCTGGTGGAGCCCGATTTCGTCGACCAGGCACGCGCCATGCTGCAGCGTGGTGGCAGCAAGATCGTCCTGCCGGTCGATGACCACTGCGGCGACCGGTTGGCCAGCGACGGCGCCAAGCGCATCACCCGCGGCGACATCCCGGACGGCTTCGCCGGCTTCGATATCGGCCCGGAAACCCAGGCCCTCTTCGCCGGCCACATCGGCGCCGCCAGAACCGTCGTCTGGAACGGCCCGATGGGCGTCTTCGAAACCCCACCCTTCGACGCCGGCACCCGCGCCGTCGCCGAAGCCATCGCCGCGTCCGACGCCACCAGCCTCATCGGCGGTGGCGACTCCGCCGCCGCGATCCAGCAAATGGGCCTCGCCGACCGGGTCAGCCACGTCTCCACCGGCGGCGGCGCCAGCCTCGAGATGCTGGAGGGCAAGTCGTTCGCCAGCTTCGAGATCCTGGACGATGGCTGAAGACCGGTCAGGAGCGGGCTCGCTTCGGGCGGCGAACAGCCCGGGCCGGAAGCGACAATCCAAGTACCAGCTACAGCGCAGGCAGATGACTCGCCGATCGCGAGGGAACAGCAACGAGCAGGCATAGATCAACAGACTGGGGCCGCTGATATAGGCCAGGATGAACTGTCCCGAAACGAGGCAAAAGCTGGCCAGGAGGTCTCCGGCAAAGACCTGGTAAAGGAAGATCGTCGCCATGATCGGCAACAGCAGACGAGCCAAGGACAGGAGACGCCGCGCGATGGGGCTTGGGCAGAGCTGATAGTAAGGATACTCTGACAGGTCCTGGCCGCAGGCAGGACAGTGCCGTGGTGGCTTCCCATCCCTTCCGTTCCCTGGCCCGGAGCCAAACATCATGAGGAACGATACGCCGGGACAGCGCATTCGATTCGTTCATCGACCTCACCATCCGGAGGGCACGACTTGAGCTCTCAAGACCGCTGGATCTTCGCCATCACCTTGGTATTGGCCGACATCGTCGCGATCTTCATCCCTCTCGCCGCGGTCGTCGGGGCCTACGTCGTGATCGCGCGGCCGCCCTG
>JBCCEF010000059.1 GCA_039030395.1 Acidobacteriota bacterium | reverse complement strand
GGTCGACGAGGCGAAGCTGGCGCTGGATGCCGGGGTGGATGTGCTCGTCGCCCAAGGCGTCGAAGCCGGTGGGCACGTCCGGGGCACCGCGCCACTCGAGGAGCTCCTCGCTGGCTTGCTCGAGGTGGCTGGAACCGTTCCAGTGGTAGCGGCCGGGGGTATCGCGACCGGGGCCGACGCTGCTCTATGGCTCGAGAAGGGCGCAGCCGCCGTGTGGGTCGGGACGCGGTTTCTATGTAGCGCCGAAGCGAGGGTGCATCCCACGTATCAAAGCGCCATCATCAGCGCTCGGGAGAACGCCACCTACTACGGCGAAGTCTTCACCGGTGGGTGGGAGAACGCACCGCATCGCGTGCTGCGAAACACCACGGTCAACGCATGGCTGTGGGCCGGAGGTCCCCCACCTGGCCGGCGCCCGGGCGAGGGCGAGACCGTGGCGTGGTCGCCTTCGGGCGCGCCGGTCGAGCGCTATGCCGATGTGATTCCAGTCAGCGGGAGCACAGGTGACGTCGAAGCTCTGGCCTTGTATGCCGGCACGGGCTCGTCTCGGATCGATGGGATCCAGCCAGCGAACGAAATCGTCGGCGAGTTTCGGGCGGCGCTCGCGTGCCAAGGGGCCGGGCTGGACCGGCCCGACTCCGAGACATCGGGGCCGTGAGCCCACCGTTCTCGGAAGCGAGGCGGCCCGACTCCGCTGGAAGCCGCTGACCCTTCTCTGTGGCAAGATCTGGCGAATGCGCCAAATCGTCATTCATCGGCCCGGGGGCCATGATCGGCTGACCTTCGAAGAGCATCCGACGCCCGAGCCCAAGCCGGGGGAAGTGCTGATCGAGGTCGAGGCGATCGGCGTCAACTATGCCGATTGCATGGTGCGGATGGGGCTCTACAAGTCGGCCAAGGATCACATCGGCTGGCCGATCTGTCCAGGGTTCGAGGTCGCTGGGCGGATCGCTGCAATCGGCGACAGCGACTCGCGACTGAGCCGCGGCGATCGGGTCTTCGCCGTTACTCGCTTCGGCGGCTATACGACCCATCTCGTGGTCCCGGAGAACCAGGTCTTTGCCATACCACCGCAGCTCGATACGCGACAGGCTGCGGGCTTTCCGTGCATTTTCCTCACCGCGTACTACGCCCTCTTCGAACTCGCCAACCCGCGCGGCGGTGAGGTCATGCTGGTCCACTCCGCCGCCGGTGGGGTTGGCGGCGCGTTGGTGCAGCTCGGCAAGGCGGCGGGCTGCCGGGTGGTCGGTGTGGTGGGTGCCAGTCACAAAGTGGAGCTGGCCCTTCGGCTGGGCGCCGATACGGTGATCGACAAATCGGGCGAAGATTTGTGGCCAGCGGCACGCCGCCTGGCCCCGGCTGGCTACCATTTCGTCTTCGACGCCAACGGCGTGGCGACCCTGCGCCAGAGCTACCAGCACCTCGCCGCCCCTGGCAAGCTAGTGGTCTACGGCTTCCACAGCATGTTGCGGAAAGGCCACGACCGCCCCAGCTGGATCAAGATGCTCACCGCCTGGCTGCGAACGCCGCGCTTCGATCCCTTGCATATGACCAACAAAAACCGCGGCGTCTTGGGCTTCAACCTGAGCTATCTCTTCGCCGAGACCGAGCTCCTCGCCAGGGTCATGGAGCGGCTGGCGAGTTGGCTGGACGACGGTACGATCGTTCCGCCGCCGATCGAGGCCTATCCTTTCGAGGGCGTCGCAAGGGCTCATCGCGCAATCGAGTCCGGCCGGACCGTCGGCAAGCTGGTGCTAGAGACTTGAGTCCGGCAGCTCGGTGCTGCAACGATTGCCAAGCCTGGTTGTAGACCGTGAGAGCCCAGTGCGACAAGGCGCAGCCCCACTTCGCCGGATGACCGCAGATCTCGGTGCCGCCACCCAAGCCCAGTACGTCAGTTTGATCGGCAGGTCGTCGGGCAGGAGATCCTTGATCAGGTCGAGCGTCGCGTCCACCAGGAGGGCAAACCTCCTTCGATTCCTTGATCGCCTTGGCGATCACCTTGTGCTTCTTACCTTCTTCGTACCTCTTGAGGCTCTCGGCCTTCACGAGGAGCTTCGTGGTGTGCTGCAGCCAATGCGGTGGTGAGGACCGTCGCCAGACAGCACTCCGAGACCTTTGTAGAGCCCGTACGGACCGGCTTCCTGCCGCCATCGTCGATCATGGCGCTCCCCAAAATAACCTCCTCGCAGCGCCAAGCCCACATCGCTGATACTGGTTGTAGGCTGCCGCCGCTGCCTCCACAACAGGCGCCGTAGCTCCGTCCATCAGCCACGCCCGAATCGCCGAATCAAGAGTATACGCTTCCGGCGCCATCAGT
>JBCCEF010000058.1 GCA_039030395.1 Acidobacteriota bacterium | reverse complement strand
CGATCTCACCTTCGGCCAGGCTGACCGGCGCCAGTACGAGGAGACCCCCTAGGAACCAGCCGGCCGCTCTGCGTGGGGCTGCAACGGGTTGAAACCCGAGGCTATTTTCGTCGACCCCTGGCGGGGTCACAGAACACAGAAAAAGACGGTGGTCGTGTTCATCGGGGGCATTCTTCCGCGCTCTGCAGATCACCGTCATGAGCCGGCCGACGACCGATCTTCGTGGCGTCTTCCCTATCTCTTCGTCCCGCAGGCACGGACGCGAATAGCCTCGGACTTTCAGTCCGTGGTCTGCAGCCCCGGGTTGAAGCAAGCTCAGAATCCACCTGCCGTCATGGGTTGCGCTGCCTCGCTGGCCGCCGGCAGGGTCAGCCGGGAGAGACGCCGGGAGGCCTCTTGCGCCAGGGTGCGGCGCGCGCTCTTGGCGGCGGTCGCCGGGAGCTGGCTGTAGAGGAGGCGCGGCGAACTGGTTTCGCGGCCCGCTTGCGGATCGAGCCGGGCGAGGACCTGGCGGGCGGCGGTGGGGCGCCCGCTGCGATCGAGCAGCGCCGCCAGCTGGATCGGCAGGCGCTGGCAGTTGGGGTGGCGGGTGATGGCCGCTTCGAGCACCGCGACGGCTTCGTCGAAGCGCTCCTGGCTGGCATGCAGGCCCGCCAGCTCCTGGGCGGCGAGGGCGGCGACCCATTCGGGGCCGGAGGCGGCGAGGCTCTGGCCCAGGGTCTCCGCCGCGCGGCGGTGCTTGCCCAGCCGCTTCTGATTGATGCCGAGGCGCAGGCGGATGTGGGGATCGTCGGGCTGGTTGGCGTGCAGCCGCCGCAGCAACTCTTCGGCCCCTTCGTAGTCGGCGTAGAACTCGCGAATGGCGGCGAGCCCGGCCAGAGCGGCGCGATCGTCTCGCTGATGATCCAGCGCCTTCTCGTAGGTCAGCTCGGCCGACGGCATGGCGCCGATCTCTTGCAGGTAGCCTGCCATGCTGGTGAGCGCCGCCGCTACCAGGCGCCGACCTTCGGGATTCGGCCCGAGCCGCTCCAGGTAGAGCTGGCTGAGGCTGGCGACAATTTGCCGCGAGTGAGTGGCGAGCAGGAAGTGGCGGCGTTTGTGGTAGCGCCGGTAGAGCGCCTCGTGGATGCGGATCAAGGGCAGGAAGCCTTCCGCGTCGCGCGCCGTCAGCTCCAGGGCGACCCGCAGCTCGGCTTCGGCCAGGGTCGATTGTGCCTTCTTCGAGCCGCCGCCGATCATCGATGTCTCGAGCTCGATGAGGGACTGCAGGGAAGGTTTCGTGTGGGTTTGCCCGAGCTCGGCCAGGGACTGGCTGTAGGCCGCGCGAACCCGGATCATCTGCTCGGCACGGACTTGCGAGCGGCGGGCGCGGGGGGCTCTCGGTTGCAGCTCCGGCGTCTTGACCGCCGCCGCCGGCACGTCGAAGCCCGGCGGCGGTCGGATCTCGAGGGCGGTCGAGGCAAAGGCTTCCGGCCGCTCGACAGCCGAGATCTGCAGCCGATACTCACCAGGCCGCAGGCGGTCCGTGTCGACCTCGGCGGCGAGGGCTCGCACACCCAGCCGGCCGCCCTCCAGTGTCTGCAGGTGGCCGAGGCCGAGCTCTTGCAGCGCCGCGCCGCCCTCGCGCGGCAGGAGGTCGGCGCGAAGACGCTCCTCCGGTCGCGAGCCGAGCAGCCAAAAGCCGGCGCGCTCCTGGGCGGCGATGCGCCGCCGCACCGTCGGCACATAGGACTTGCCGGCGACCCTCAGAGGAAACGGTGGGGGATTGGCAGCCTCTTCGTGGACCACCAGCCAACGACCCGTGAGCTCGCGCCGTACCGGGGGCAGAAGATGCGGGTCGGCGTCCGTGCTCCACCGTGGAACCTCGAGCTGGCTGATCCGTAGGCCCAGGCGATTGGCCCGCCGGTGGAGGGCCATGGCGCGCAGGGAGTACTTGCCCGGCGGCAGATCGAGGTGGCCGAAGAACTTGAGGCCGGTGCTGGCCAGGGCCGCGCGATGGCGCCCCAGATCGAGACGGACCGCCTGGGTCAGGGTGTCGACCAGGCCGCCTTCGGCGTCGATCGCATAGGCGTAGATCTCGGTGAGCAGCTCGTCGCCCGACTCCGCGCCTGCGCCAGCGAGCAATGACTCGCCCCCGATCTCGAGCATCAGGCTGACCTGATCCGGCAAGGGGATGGCGAGCACGGAGACCTGGAGGTCGCCGGCTTCCTGGGCGCTGAGCATCAGCGCCGCTGAGCGCGTTTCCAGGCCACCGAGGTCGACCGCCTGCAGGATCGTCGGCGGGGTCTGGGCGGCGACCGGGCCGAGGCTGGTGGCGGCCAACAGCACCGT
>JBCCEF010000057.1 GCA_039030395.1 Acidobacteriota bacterium | reverse complement strand
CTTGCTGCGCGATCTGTGGACGCCGCTCGCCCTCGGTGCCCACCTCTCGATCCCCTCGTCACGAGTCCTCGGCGAACCCGCCGAGCTCTTCGCCTGGATGCAGCAGGAAGAGCTGACGACCCTCCATCTGACGCCGTCGCGCGCCAGCTTCTTGGCTTCCGGCGCCGCCGCCGACGCGAGCCTGCCGACGATCCGCTGGGTCCTCTTCGGCGGCGAGCCCCTGAGCTACCGCCAAGCCGCCGAGCTGCGTCACCTGGCGCCGAAAGCGCGCCGTTTCAACGTCTACGGTACGACCGAAACGCCTCAGGTCATGGCCTGCCACGAGATCGATGGCGACGCGGCCGCGCGGGGCGGTGCCGAACGGACTGGTGCCGAACGTGACGACGGCGGCCGGGTCCCCCTGGGCCGGGGCCGGGATGGCGTCGACCTGTTGATCCTCGGCCCCGGCGACAACGTCCGCGGTGTCGGCGAGCTGGGCGAGATCTGCATCCGCAGCCCCTACCTGGCGCGGGGCTACCTGGGAGATCCCGAGCTCACCCGGGAGCGCTTCACCGATCCGTTCGCTGCCGGTCGGGACGACGACGTACGCTTCTACCGCACCGGGGATCTCGGGCGCTACCGTCCGGACGGCAGCGTCGAGATCGCCGGGCGGACGGACCTACAGGTGAAGGTCCGCGGCGTACGGGTGGAGCCAGAGGAGATCGAAGCACAGCTCACCCGTCTCGACGCGATCCGGGCGGCGGCGGTGGTTGCCGCAAGAGACCGGCTCGTCGCGTTCTGCGAGACGGACCCACCGTTGGACGGCGAGACGGTCCGCCAGGCGCTCGCCCGACGTCTGCCCGAGGCTCTGGTACCGGACACCTTCCGCCGCCTCGACGCCCTGCCCCTGACGCCGAACGGCAAGATCGATCGGGCGGCCCTGGAGCGGCTCGCCCTCGAAAGCGCCCCTCCGGCCGATGCCGTCGAGCCCTCCTTCGCGACAGCGCACGGTGAGCGGCAACCCACAGAGGAGCTCCTGGCGGCCATCTGGTCCGATGTCCTGGGAACGCAGAGGATCGCGCCCGACGACAGCTTTTTCAGTCTCGGCGGCCATTCGCTGGTCGCCAGTCGGGTCGTGGCGCAAGTGCGGGATCGTTTCGGCGTCGAGCTGCCCCTGCGACAGATCTTCGAGACGCCGCGTCTGAACGAGCTGGCAACCAAGATCGAGAGCCTGCGTGACGATCGCGGGGCCCTCGCAACACCGCCCCTGGAAAGCCTGCCGCGCGGTGCGGACGGCCTGCCGCAAGTCGCCGTGCCGCTCTCCTTTGCCCAGGAGCGGCTGTGGTTTCTCGACCAGCTCGACCCCGGCAGCGGCGCCTACAACATGCCCGCGGCCGTCGAGCTGGTGGGAACGGTCGATGTCGCCGCACTGCGGACCGGTCTCGCCACGGTGGTCCGGCGCCACGAATCTTTGCGCACCACCTTCCACGTTGAAGGAGAAGGGGGCCATCCGGTGCAGGTGATCGCGCCGCCGAGCCCGCCAGCGCTGCCGATCGTCGACTTGGCGGTGCTCGCCCCAACCGATCGGCGCCGCGAAGCGCGCCAGCTGGCAACGGCGGAGGCCCAGGCCCCGTTCGATCTCCAGCGCGGTCCGCTGCTGCGCGCTCGCTTACTGCGTCTCGCCAAGACAGACAGTGCGGCGACAGACAGCGACGCTCGGCACGCCTTGCTGCTAACCCAGCACCACACGGTCTCCGACGGCTGGTCGACAGGCATCTTGGTACACGAGATCGCGACCGCCTATGCCGCCGCGGTCGCCGGCAGGGCGCCGGCGTTGCCGCCTTTACCGGTGCAGTACGCCGACTACGCCGCCTGGCAGCGCGGCTGGCTCGACCAAGCCACGGTGGAAGGCCAGCTCGCCTTCTGGCGCGAGAGCCTCGCCGGCGCGCCGCCACTGCTCGAGCTACCCACCGACCGGCCGCGAACCCAGCGGGTCGGCGACCGCGGTGGTGAACGCCATCGACGGCTTGATGAGCGCCTCACCTCGCGACTCGAAGGGCTCGTGCAGCAAGAGGGGGCAACACTATTCATGGTGTTGCTGGCGGCCTTCCAGAGCCTCCTCCATCGAGCGAGTGGCCAGGACGACGTGGTCGTCGGTGTGCCGATCGCCGGACGTCCGCGACGCGAGCTTGAGGGCCTCATCGGCTTTCTCACCAACACCCTCGTCTTCCGCGGCCGCCCGACCGCGGATCCGTTCTTCGACCGTTTCCTCGCCGCAACCCGCGAGACCGCCCTCGATGTCTTCGCCCATCAGCAGCTACCGTTCGAGAAGCTGGTGGAGGCCCTGAGCCCGGAGCGTCACCTCGGGACCTCGCCGCTCTTTCAGGTGATCTTCG
>JBCCEF010000056.1 GCA_039030395.1 Acidobacteriota bacterium | reverse complement strand
TGACCTCCGGTCCATTGCTTTCAGAGTCAAGCGCTCACCAACCATGGCGAGCGTCAGTGATGCTCAGCAGCAGCTCGTGCGTTGCTGAACGGTTGAGGTTGTGTCGCAGGCCGAGGTTCCGCAGCTCGTCGCTGCCTCCTCAGTCGGCACAGGGCGAGAGCCACAGCAGCCGCTCCCATCGGTTTCAGAGGCCGCTTCGACCTCCTTGGGCAGCGCTCCGGGAACATAGACTCGAGCGATCGTCAAGACGAAAGCGCGAGGGTCGTCGGTCGTGTGGTTTTGCATGGTCTGGTTCCTTACGTGGGGTGGGTTGACTCGTGCTTCCTTTAGATAGACGGAGCCGCTGGAAAAAGGACGCACGACTGCTGCGGGATTCTCGCGATACGGCGCCTTGAGGCCAGGTCAACACGGCTGGAATCGACGCCTGGAACCGCCACCAGCCCCATCGAGTCCAACGAGGCATGGCACGCGAGATGCCGTTCAGCAGATGCCGTTCACCCTGGAGATACACCATGCGCCTACGATCGACAGTTCTTAATCTGACCAGCAGCGCTCTCCTGCTACTCCTGGGGTGCAACTCGCCCCCCGGAGGCCGTCCATCCGTCGGGCAGCTATCCGATACGACACCAAGCGCCGCCGGCACAGGGCCGGGCAGCGCGCCCTGGCAGTTCGTCGATGCTTCAATCCGTGAGCACGGCATGATCGACGGCTATGGAGACCTGACAGCGGGGCTCGCCGAGCTGGACAAGTACTTCGAGGTGACGATCGAAGATTCGGGAGACCACTGGAGCGTCGATCTCTGGCCGCATTCCGGCGAGGGCCACGACTACATGTTCGGAGTGGCGAAGGACACCGGCGAAATGGTCGATGTCGTGATCGGTCACCTCTTCCCCATGCCACCGCCGCCAACGCCTGAGGCGCCAGCGGATGAGGAGGCACACGAATAGCAGGATCGGTGGCGATTCGTCAGGAGACGAGGGCTGCTCCAAGACCCTCGAGCGGCTTCCGATCAAGGCTATCTGCTAGGCTCGATCCATGGGTAAGGACTTCAAGTACCGCCACGGTCGCTTCGAAGCCGATGAGATTCGCGACGGCGACGGCTATGAGCTGTCGGGCGGTTATCCGATCCGCTGTCTGCCCACTGGCGGCCGGGGCTCGGACGCCGCGGCCACCGGCGCGGCGGTCCTCCGCAGCGATCCACAGGTCGACTCGGCCGGGGTCGACACCGGCTACTCACCGGCGCCGGACACCCTGCGTGCCCCGGATGTGGCGGTGGGCAACGTGCCACGCGAGCCCGGTTGGGTCAAGGGCGTGCCGCCTTTGGCGGTGGAGTACGCCGACACCGGCCAAGACGAGGCGGATCTCGAGGTCAAGATTCGCGAGCTCCTGGAGGCCGGTACCCGATTCATCTGGGTCGTGCGGCTGATCGGGCCGCGGCGGGTCGAGGTCCACGAGCGCGGTCAGGCGATGCGAACGCTCCAGCCCGGCGAAGAGCTGCTCGCGCCCGGCATCCTCAAGAATCCGGTACCGGTGGAGGCGCTCTACGACTGGCAGGTCGGCCAGGAGGTCACCCTGCGCAATCTCCTGCAGCGCCACGGCTATGACAGCCTGGATGCTGTCAGGTCGGCGGGCGAGGCCGCGGGGAAAGCCGAAGGGCAGGCAGCAGCCCGAGCCGAAGGCCAAATCGAAGCCTTGAAGAGATCGATTCTCGATGTCTTGGCGGCGCGCGATCTGGTAGTGGACGACGACCTCCGCGCTGCGATCGCAGCCTGTCAGGACACTGCCCTCTTGCGGCGCTGGCTCCGCCAAGCAGCGACAGCGGCCTCGGCAGCCGAGGCCCTCCCGCGGACCTCAGCATAGAAGGAGTGCGCTCGCCGGGCGGCGGCGCCCTCTGGCACACATGCCCCCTTGCCAGCCTTCGATCGGCGGTGACACGATGACCGCCCGATGAAAGATCAAGACCTGCTTGGCGACTGGCAATCGAAAATCGCGACCACGCTAGACGAGAGCCGCCCGGAGGCCGTCGCACGGCGCCAGGCCAAGGGCTATCGCACGGCGCGCGAGAACCTGGACGACCTGTGCGACCCCGGTTCGTTCATCGAGTACGGCCAACTGGCGGTCGCCGCCCAGCGCCAACGCCGCTCGCTGGAAGAGCTCCGGGCCGAAACGCCGGCCGACGGCGTTCTCACCGGCCTGGCGACGATCAACGCCGAGCACTTCGGCTCCGACAAGGCCCGCGCCGCGGTGATCGTCAACGATTACACCGTGCTGGCGGGTACTCAGGGCTACTTCCACCACCGCAAGCTCGATCGCCTCTTCGCCGTTATCCGCCAGCAACGTCTGCCGGTGGTGATGTACACCGAAGGCGGCGGCGGCCGGCCAGGCGATGTCG
>JBCCEF010000055.1 GCA_039030395.1 Acidobacteriota bacterium | reverse complement strand
CAGCCCGCCACGCAAAACCCCTTGAACGCGCCCATCGGTTCGATCCCGCGCCGCGCGGCCTCGTCGCTGTCCATCAGCACAAGCGCCGCCGCACCGTCGGACAACTGGCTTGCGTTGCCTGCGGTGACAAACCTGTCCGTCCCCCGCACCGGATCAAGCGAGGACAGGCCCTCGAGCGTGGTGCCCGGGCGGTTGCATTCGTCCCGGTCCACAACCACCTCGTGCTGCGTCACCTCGCCGGTGGCCTTGTCCTTGACCGCCATGGTGGTTGTCATCGGCACGATCTCGTCGTCGAACACACCCGATTGCTGGGCCGCCGCGATCCGCATCTGGCTGCGCAAACCATAGGCGTCCTGCGCCTCGCGGGTCACGCCGTAACGTTCGGCCACGATATCCGCGGTCTCGATCATGGCCATGTAGATCGCGGGCTTGTGCGCCACGATCCAGTCTTCGGGCGCAGGGCGTGTATTGGGCTGGACCATCGAGATGCTTTCGACGCCGCCCGCCACCATTGGTCCGGCCCCGTCCTGTGTTATCGCGTTGGCGGCAAGGGCCACGGTTTGCAGACCGGATGAACAGAACCGGTTTACGGTCATGCCCGAGGCGGTGATCGGCAGCCCCGCACGGATTGCGATCTGACGACCGATATTGGATCCGGTTTCGCCCTCGGGAAACCCGCACCCGATGATGCAATCCTCGATCTCGGCCCCGTCCAGCCCGGCCCGGGCCACCGCATGTTCAACAGCATGCCCGCCCATGGTTGCGCCATGGGTCATGTTGAAAGACCCGCGAAACGACTTGGCCAGCCCGGTGCGGGCGGCCGATACGATGACTGCTTCCTTCATGACGCGGCCTCCTTGTTCAGATCGTCAAAGCTGCGGCCCTCGGCCACAAGGGTTTCAAGAAGCGGTGCGGGCTGCCAGAAAAACCCGTCTTCCTCTGACCAGCGCCGGATATCCTCGAGAATGCCGGGCAGGCCCTGCATGTCCGCCCATTTGAGCGGCCCGCCGAAATAGCGCGGAAACCCGTAGCCAAAGAGCAGTGTCATATCCACGTCCAGCGGCCTGCGGGCAATGCCTTCGCCCACAACCCTGGCGTCGTGCACCGTGACATCCGGCCGTCGAACATCGTGCTGAGCCCGGAAGGCAAGGTCAAGCTGACCGACTTCGGCCTGGCGCTCGAGGTGGCCGCAGCGTCCGATGTGGCGGACGACGATCTGCCGCTTTCCGGTTCTCCCGCCTACATGGCGCCGGAGCAGGTCGCCAGCGAGCGCGTCGATGGCCGGACCGACATCTACGCCCTCGGTATCGTGACCTACGAATTGCTCACCGGCTCGCCCCCCTTCGTCGGCCGCTTGCACGAGATCCGCGAGCTACAGCGGACGACCCCGGTGCCCTCGCCGCGGTCCAAGGACTCGCGGGTACCGGAAGATCTCGAAGAGCTGGTGCGGCGCGCCACGGCCAAAGCGCCCGAAGACCGCTTCCAGAGCTGCGAGGAGATCGTCCGCCTCCTGGCCGAGGTGCAGGAGGTCGAGACCGGTCCCCTCGGGCTGGCAGTGAAGACGGTGACCTTTGTCTACAAGCCGTCGCTCGAGGCCACTGTCTCCCACCTGATCGAGAACCTTCAGGAGCGCGCCGACGAGATCGACGATCTCGAGGTCAGGTAGCTCCCCGCCTAGGTAGATCGAATAGCAGAACGACCGTTGGCCGGTCGTCCTTGTGGCCTGCGCCGCCGCTCCGGAAACTCGCCGGATCACTCCCAGACCGCATAATCCCTCGCCAAAAAGAGGCTTGTCCGTCTCGATCATCCTCCACGCTCGCTGCGTGCTCGCTCCACAAGGACGACCTCGCGAGGACAAACTCGGCCTAGCGGGTCGGGTCGAAGCGGGTGGCGTGGCGCAGGAAGCTGTGGTCGAGGTACTCGCGGCGGATCACCTGGGCCATCTCTTCGGCGGTGGCGTAGCGCTCGTAGTCGACGCGGATGACCGGGATGACGCGTGAGATGTCGGTGATGAAGTCTTCGTAGCCCTTGTAGAGAGCGCTGAGGTACTCCAGGGTGACGCCACTCTCGATGCCTCGGTTGCGGGCCTGGATGCGCTCCAGGGAGAGCTCGGGTGCAACGTCCAGGTAGACGATCACATTGGGCTTGCACATGAAGTTGGACATGTGGCGGAAGAGCTCGAGGTAGGTGCGGTAGTCGCGGTCGTCCATCATGCCCGACTCGGCCAGCATGCGGGCAAAGATCGAGTCTTCGTAGATCGTCCGATCCTGCACCGCCGAACGCCCGCGCCAGATGATTTCTTGGTGCTGTTGGAAGCGGCGGTTGAGCAGGTAGATCTGCATCGCGAAGGCGTAGCGCTCGGTCTCGCGATAGAAATCCGCCAGGTACTCGTTGTCGTCCACCGGCTCGTAGTAGACGTCGATCTCGAGATGCTTGCCCAGCGCCGTCGCCAGGGTCGATTTGCCGGCGCCGATCATGCCGGCGATGCCGATGAACAGGTTCTCGAAGTGGTCCATAGGGTGCGCTCCTCCGCGGCGAATGATAACCGACCGGTGCGATTGTGACCGGCCGGTCCGAGAGAGCTGTG
>JBCCEF010000054.1 GCA_039030395.1 Acidobacteriota bacterium | reverse complement strand
CGCAGCCGTACTGGACGTACTGCGAGGAGTGCAGCCGGCGGATAACGCCGCAGATTCAGTGACCTACGGCCTTGCAGCAGAGAGCCGGTGAGAAGGACGGGCTAGAGCAGAGGGCATTTCTTGGGAGGTTGAACGTGATGCATCGAGCGTTGATTTTGGCGGTGTTGGGATTGTTGACGGTAGGCGGTTCGCTATCAGGCCTGGAGCTGGTTTCGGGATTGAAGTCCCTGACGATCGCCCGGGTCCCGGCGGACTCGGAGCTGTGGGTCTTCGGGGTGGGCAAGGGCCGGGACGGCTACAACCGTGTGCTGACGACCTACTCGGAGACCTTGACCGACTCGGACGGCGACGGCCGGATCACCTACGAGCCCGCGGGCGGAATGCCGGCGCTGGCCTCCTGGGGGGTGGCGGATCTTTCTTCCGGCCAGGTGACGGTCCTTCCTTCGCCGGGCTGGGAGGATTCGGTGTCGAGCCTGCCGGCGACGGCGCTCGACCCCACCGGCGAGTCGCTGACCTTGCCGCACCGCCAGGTGGAGGCATTCCTGGTGCGTCCTGGCGCCGCGGGCTGGCGTCAGTCGATCGGCGATGGCTCTTCGGCGGATGGCGACGGCCTCGAGGACGGCTCGGTGAACCTCTCGCTGTCGTCTCTGGCGGCCCAAGACGGCGGCACGGAGCTGCCGGGATCGTTGCAGTCGGAGGATGTGCTGGTGGTGATCGACACGTCGACCCTGGAGCTGATCTGGAGCGGCGAGGAGGTGTCGCCGTGAGCCGCCTCGTCCTCGCCGCGATTCTCATTCTTCTTCTCGCGCTCGCCGCCCCGGCCCTCGCCCAACCGAAGCCGGTGGAAGCGCGCGGTTTCTCTCCCGGAGAGGTCTATGACTACTCCGGTTTGGACTCGGTGAACCTGTTCAACGGCAACCTGGTGCTGGCGCTTCCGCTGGGCGGCCAGTACCCGCTGGGTGGCGGCTTCTCCTACGGCCTGCGCCTGACCTACAACGCCAAGGTCTGGGATGTCGAGACGCGTCCGTTCTCCTTCTCGGAGGCGGCGTTCGAGGCTCGGGTCTCGGAGGACTTCAACGCCGGGGTGGGCTGGACGGTGAGCCTGGGTGGTTTCCTGACCAACCCGCTCTTCGGCGAGAACCCCAACGGCTGGAACCTGACCACGGAGGACGGGGCACAGCATCACTTCTACCAGTCACTGCACATCGGGGAGTCGACGGGAACGCCGTTCTTGTACAGCCGCGATGGCTCCTATCTGCGGCTGCGTTGGGCAACCCGGGAGGTGGAGTACCCGGACGGGACGATCCGCACTTACGGCAGCCCCGAACCAAATGTGCCGGGGAAGTTTCGCCTGACGCAGATCCGAGACCGTTTCGGCAATGTGGTGACGGTGAGCTACCTGCAAGACAACGGCCCGTCTCCCTCTTGGACGATCGCCGACGGTCTGCGGACGCATCGGGTGGAGTTCGAGGTGGGCTCTTTGGGCGTTCGCCGGGTGAAGGCGGTGAAGCTGGCGGCGTTCAACAGCTCGGTGGCGACGTACTCCTTCGGCTACACGTCGAAGACGATCACGCGCAGTTGCTGGGACTCGCCGGCTTCGCTCTATCCGTCCGGTTTCTCGGACCCGACGCCGCCGACGGCGACGGTGGATTTCCTGACCTCGCTGACCCTGCCCGGCACCGGCGGGGCCTTCGAGATGCCGGAGCACTACGAGGACTGCTCGCAGAGCAAGAACGCTCCCGGAGTGCTCAAGCGGCTTCGCCTGCCAACGCGGGGCCTGATCGACTGGACCTACACCGATTGGGACGTGCTGACGCGCTCGCCGCTGACCTTGAATCGCGGCCCGGACACGGAGCCCGCGATCGGCAGCCAAGAGGTACTGGCGGTGGCGTCGAAGACAGTGCTCAACTCGAACGGCCTGTGCGAGAACCACGACTGGCCGTCGTGCAGCTGGACCTACCGCACAGAAGGCGGCGGCGGTTTCACCCGCAAGGTGATCGTCCGTGAGCCCTCGGGTGACGAGACGGTGCACTATTTCGCCAACAGTCCGCACCTCAATCGGGCCGGTTTCTCGGGCTGGGAGTACGGCCTGCCGTTCCACTTGACCAACGCCCAGAGTGGGCTGCATCTGTCGCGGGAGATCTACGATGGCACCGAGGCATCGGGCGTGCTCAAGCGCTCGGTGCGGGTGTCCTACGAGCACGACAAGCTCAAGCCGGGAGACACGATCCGGTTCACGAGCGACTGGTACGACTCGAACCGCCGCCCACGAGTGGAGCGGACCATCTTCCACGACGACAACAATCGCTGGGTGGAGTCGGTGTCCTCGGACTTCGATGGTCTGGGCCAGCACCGGGTGCAGGCGACGACGGCCAACTGGGGCTCGAACCGCACCACCACGACGACCTATAACCCGGCTCGAGGCACCTACCTGGTCAATCCGTCGAACAACCTGTTCGCCTCGGGCCACAGCTACACTCCGTGGCCTTCGAGCCAGCCTTGGCTGCTGCAGCTTTCGACCTCGCGGGAGACCCAGGACGGTTCCGATCGGGTGCGGGTCGAGACTTGCTTCAATTCGAACACGGGCTTCCTCGAGCGGGAGCGGCGCCTCAAAGG
>JBCCEF010000053.1 GCA_039030395.1 Acidobacteriota bacterium | reverse complement strand
GGCGATTCGCTCGGCGCTGGGCTGCGGCCGTTGGCGCCTGGCGCGTTGGCTGTGGGTGGAGAGCTTGCTGCTAGCTCTGGCCGGTGGCGTCTTGGGCATCCTACTGGCGCGCCTAGGTCTCGTCGGCATGCTGCAGGCGATGCCGGATTGGATGCCGCGGACCGATGAGATCGTGGTCGACGGCCGGGTCGCTCTGGCCGGCCTCGCCCTGGCTCTGGTGACCGGGCTCGTCTTCGGCGCTGCGCCGGCAACCGCCCAAGCGCGGGCACGGATCTACAGCTTGTTGCGCCAGGGCTCGGGGACGGTCGGTGGCCGGGCGCGCGGCCGCAGCGCCCTGGTGGTGGCCGAGGTGGCGCTGGCCTTCGTCCTGGTGATCGCGGCCGGATTGGCCGCCAGGAGCTTCTGGCGCGCCGCCCAGGTCGATCCGGGTTTCGAGGCCCAGGGGGTCTACACCTTCTCGCCGATGATCACTGATTCGAAGTACGAGGCTGCCGAGTCACGCCAGGCCTTCTTCCGGCAGCTCAGGGAGCGTTTGCTGGCCGCGCCGGGGGTCGAGACGGTGGGGGCAATTCACATGCTGCCGATTCGCACCCAAGGCTTCAATGGCCACCTCGAGGTCGCCGGTCGCGAGGCGGCGCCGGGCGAGCTACCGATCGTCAACTGGCGAGTCGTTTCGGCGGGGTACTTCGAGACCTTGAACATTCCCGAGATCACCGGCCGCCTGTTGGATGAGCGCGACCGCGCCGGGGCCTTGCCGACCGTGCTGATCAACCAGACCTTCGCCGAGCAGCATTTCCCCGGCCAGGATCCTCTCGGCCAGCGCATCCGGATCGACCTGGAGGCGTCCGACGAGTGGCTCACCGTGGTCGGCGTCGTGGGAGATATTCGGCAGCACGGCCTGACGACTCGGGTGCTGCCCGAGATCTACCGCCCGGTGGAGCAGGTGGAGCGTCAAGTCGGGCTGTCGTTCCTGGTCCGTTCGTCCCTGGGACCCAGCGAAATGTCGCGTACCGTCGACGCGGCGCTGGCTGAGATCGACCCCCAGGTACCGGCGGCATTCGGCGAGACGATGGCGTCGGTCCTGCGCCAATCGCTATCGTTCCAGCGTCTGATCCTGATCCTGGCGGCGGTCTTCGCTGGCCTGGCCATGGTTCTGGGCGCGGCAGGGATCTACGGCGTGGTGGCCTTTGATGTCAGCCGGCGGACGCCGGAGATCGGTTTGCGCATGGCCCTCGGTGCCCATCGCGGTGGCGTCCTGCGGATGATCCTGCAGCAGGGTCTGCTGCCGGTCGCCGGCGGCCTGGTCCTGGGTATGGGCCTCTCCCTGGCTCTCGGTCGCTTCGTCCGCAGCCTGCTCTACGAAGTCGAGCCCGGTGATCCGCTGACCTACGCCGCCATGTCGCTGATGTTGGGATTGGTGGCGGTCGGCGCCGTTCTGGTGCCGGCCTGGCGTGCGTCGCGGGTCGACCCCTTGGTGGCGCTGCGACACGAGTAGACCGCGGACAGAGCTCCGGTCGGCTTAAACGATCTGTCTGATCGTTGATAAGCTCGGCCGGACATGGCTCCTGAGGTTCCGCAGGTCCCTCCGTTTGCACTTGGCTCCGGCCGATCAGAGTTGCGGCCACAGCTCGTCATCCATCCTGGC
Organism: Acidobacteriota bacterium; assembly: GCA_039030395.1. Taxonomy (NCBI): domain Bacteria; kingdom Pseudomonadati; phylum Acidobacteriota; species Acidobacteriota bacterium. Next base: position 1,059 of record JBCCEF010000053.1, on the reverse strand, counting down.
GGGGCACGGCAAGAGGTCCTCCAGCGGACACCGATCGTCTTGGGCCGGGCGCCGGATTGCGATGTGGTGCTCGACGACGAGACCGTGTCGCGGTGCCATTGTCGACTGTCTCCGGCGGCTGGCGACAACTGGCAGGTGGAAGATCTGGGTAGCCGGGGCGGTACCTTCCTCGACGGCGAAGCGGTCGTTGAGCCGGCTGTCGTGCCCTTCGGCAGCTGGCTGCGCATCGGAGCGACGGTGATCCAGCTGGTAGGGCGTGAGGAGGGCGGCTTGATTCTCTCCGGTGAGCCGATCCGCGACGCATTGCTTCTCGGCCAACTGCTCGATGCCTTGGGCGAGCTGGCCCAGGCCTACGACCTGGAAGAGACCCTCCGAGCGCTGGTCGATTCCGGCATCCGAATCGGTGGTGGTGAGCGTGGAGCACTCTTTCTGAGCACCGCACAAGACCGCCTGGAGGTCGCGCTGGCGCGCGACCTGCGGGCCGGCGATCTCTCGCTCGACGAGGTGTTGACCCGCTCCCTGCCGCGGCGCGCGGTGCAGGCCAATCGTCCGGTAGTTCTCGCCGACGCCGGCGCCGCTGGCCGCGAGCAGACCCTGCCGCCCAGCCTCCACCACAGCCGGCGGCAGAGCGTCGTCTGTGTCCCCCTGCCTGGCCCGGACGGTGCCCGGGGGGTGCTCTACGTCGATAGCCTGAGTCCGGCAACACGCTTCGGCGCTGCCGAGCTGACCGTGCTCACCGCCCTGGCGGTGCAGGCCAGCCGAGCCATCGACCGAGCCGAGGAGAGGCGCCGCGAGGGCGAGCAACGGCAGCGGTTGGAGGCCGAGAACGCGGCGCTCAAGGCTCGTCTCGGCGCCGCTGAGCCGGTTGCCGAATGTGCGGCGATGCGGCGGACTCTGGAGCTGTTGCGGCGCGTGGCACCTTCGGAGGCGACGATCTGCCTGACGGGTGAGACCGGCACCGGCAAGGAAGTGATGGCCCGCCATCTGCATCGGCTGAGCGGTCGTGCCGAGCGCCCCTTTATCGTCGTCGATTGCGGCGCCTTGCCCGAATCGCTGATC
>JBCCEF010000052.1 GCA_039030395.1 Acidobacteriota bacterium | reverse complement strand
TCAACCGCGCGATCGTCCCGCTAAAACTGGTCCACCACGTCTCCTCGGGCCGTTCGGTGTGGATAACGACCGCCTCGGGGAACTTCGGCAGCATCTCCTCCCAGACCCGCGCGCCGGGCCAGTCGACTTGCGAGACATAGCCCGCGAATACCTCGGTCCAGTCGACCGCCGCACCCTCGCTCACGGCCTTCCAGTGGGCCATTTGCGCCGGGTTCTCGATGACTTCGTTCATGTGGTGGCAAGGGCCGAACCCCAGCTGTTCCAGGGCCATCTTGGTCGACATCGTTCCAGTACGCCCAAAGCCCGATCCGATAATTCTGAGTGTCATACAGCTCTTTCTCTCATTGTCGGGCCCGGCCCCCAGCTTCGTAAACTTCCCACCTGCAGATTGGCCGCCACGGAGGCCCGCCTCCGGTCAGGCTGTTGCCACTCCTGCCGGGGCCGCGCGCAGACCGGTCCGGAAGACGGCGGCCATCTTTTCGGCGACGGTCTGATCATCATATGCTCCGTCGAGCGTCTTGAGCGCCTCTTCTACCAAATCACGGGGCAGAAGTTCGCGCCGCTGCTCGAACAGATCGGCGACGAAGTCCGATCCGAACTCCGGATGCGGCTGCAGTGTCCAGGCACGGTCTCCATAGGCCAGCGCCGCGATCCGGCAAAACTCTGACGAGCCGACGATCTCGGCACCCTCGGGCGCTTCGATGACCTGATCCTGATGAAAGCCGATCACCTCCAGCGGTCGGTCGAAGCCCTTGATGTGGTACTCCTGCCGGCCAAGCGACCAGCCGCCATCGAACTTCACCACCGTGCCACCCAGCGCCTGGGCGAGGATCTGGTGGCCAAAACAGATCCCGACGATCGGCACATGTGCCGCGAAGGCCTCGCGAAGGAACGTCTCGAGGGTCGCGATCCAGGGCAGGCTGTCATAGGCGCCGTGGCGCGATCCGGTGATCAGCCACCCGTCAGCGTCATCCACCGCATCGGGAAATTCGCCATCCAGCACCCGCCAGTTCCGGAACCGAAAGCCATGGCCGGACAGAAGCCGCTCCATCATCTGCGGATAGGAGCCGTGGCGCGAGAGCAGCGGCTCCATCACCGGGCCCGTTTCCAGAATTCCGATTGTCATCTCTGCCATGGTGCGCCTCGTCCTTGTGTCGGGGCGAATCTGTGGAATGGTGAAGCCCCGGTCAAGAGGAGGAATGCGCATGTCGCTGAGAGAGGTGTTCGAAAGCCGTTTTGGCGATCCCGGCACTGTTGACGAGATCGCAGAGCTCGAGGCGGTCGCCGGACGCGGCTCGTGCCGCCATTTCACGGACCGTTCTGTCCCGGCTGGTCTGGTGCGCGCACTCTGCGCCACCGCACTCGCCGCGCCGTCGAAATCCGACCTCCAGCAGCGTGATATTCTTGTCGTGACGGACAGCGGGATCCGCCGGGGGATCGACGCCGCCTGCGGGCAGGACTGGATCGCGGGCGCGCCGGTCTTCCTCGTCTTTCTGGCCAATCACCGGCGTCAGCGGCGCCTCGCGGACCTGCATGGCCTGCCATTTGGCAACGACCATGCAGATGCGCCCTTCAACGCCGCGATGGATGCGGCCATCGCCATGGCGACCTGTGTCGCGGCGGCGGAGCGGGCGGGGCTCGGCGCCTGCCCGGTCTCGACAATCCGCAACAGGCCCGAGGACGTCGCCGGGCTCCTTGGCCTGCCCGACCGGGTTTTCCCCGCCATGGGCCTCGCGCTCGGCTGGCCGAAGTTTCCCCCCCGGATTTCCATGCGCCTGCCGCTCGCGGCCACGGTGCACGAGAACCGGTTCGACGATGCGGGCGAGGAGGACGCGGTCCGCGCCTATTCCCGCGCCCGCGCCGCGCGCCAGCCGTTCTCCGCCCAGCGGCGGGTGGATGAGTTCGGCGAGAGCGCGGATTATGGCTGGTCCGAGGACAAGGCCCGCCAGTATGTCCACCCCGACAGGGCGGGCTGGGGGGCGTATCTCCGCCGCATCGGGCTCTCGCTCACATGACGATCGACATGGCAGCTCTGGTGGCGCACATCCGTGCCGAAATCACCGAGATCGAGGCGGCGGAGCGGGCCACCGCCTGGAACCGCGAGGCCGTGGAGCTTGACCAGCAGTCGGTCGGCCGGCTCAGCCGGATGGACGCGCTTCAGGTCCAGGCGATGGCGCTGGCCGAAAGCCGCAGGCGCGGCCAGCGGCTGGTGGCGCTGAAGGCTGCGCTCAAGCGCGCCGATGAGGATGAGCTTGGCTGGTGCCAGGAGTGCGGCGAGGAGATCGCCGCAGGTCGGCTCGCGCTCGACCCCGCCACCCCTCTCTGCATCGCCTGTGCGCAGGGTCTGTGATAGGGTTCAGCGATGACGAGACCTATTGCCTGATCCATGCCCGATTTCAGATCCCGTAGAGATCTTATAGTGTGGCTGCAGACCCGCCCGCGCGAGGAGATTGTCCTGTTCGCGGCCCGCGTCGCCCTGCGGGCGCTGCCGGCGCTGGAACTGTATGATCGGGACGAGGCGCCCGCGGCCCTGATCCTGACCTGCCTGCGTGCTGTGGCTGCGCCCTGGCTTGCGGGCACATGGCCAAGCCAGGGCGCAGAGGTTCGAAACGCCGCCGACTTTTCCGCCGCCGCCGCCGCCGCCGCCGCCGCCGCCGCCTCCGACGCCGCCTCCGACGCCGCCTATTTCGCCGCCTATTTCGCCTCCTCCGCCTCCTCCTCCGCCTCCTCCTCCGACGCCGTCGCCGC
>JBCCEF010000051.1 GCA_039030395.1 Acidobacteriota bacterium | reverse complement strand
CGTCGACCAGGACCATCGTCATGGTGGTGGTGGCGAGGACCTTGGTCAGGCTGGCGAGATCGTAGATCGTGTCGGCGCTCACCGCGGCGGCCTCGGCGTCGTAGGACAGCTTGCCGAAAGGTCGTAGATAGACGAGAGCACCACGGCGGCCGACCGCCAGAACACCACCGGGAAAAGCCTTCTCGGCCAGGAAGCGATCGATCACCTGATCGACCGCCGCCATACCGCCGGCGCGGAAACCGACCTCTTCCGGGCGGGCTCGACGCAAGGTCATCTCGCGCCTCGGGATGTCGAGTCCATGGCCATAAGGGTAGTCCCCCGGCAGCGTGACGGGCAGGCGGCCGCTGACCGGTGCCTCACCGAAGAGGGCTGCCATGGCCGCCCGCTGGCTGGAGGACACCGCGCCGTAGGCACAAACGTAGGCCTCGACCGCCGGCAGGCTGGCGAGGAGATAGGGGCTACCGAAGGAGACGGCGATCATCGGACGGTCGCTGGCCTGGCGCAGCTGGTGCAGAAGACGCGCATGGGACGGCGACTGCGGCGCGGCACCGGCACCGGCCGACACCCGCACATAGGCCGTGATGAGGACGTGGGTCGCGCTTTCCGCCGCGGTGAGGATCTCGCGTGCCGTTTCGGCCGACACCTCCGGTCCCAGGTAGAAGGTGTCGGCGGCGACCCGGCGGGCCTCGAGCTCGTCTTGCGGCAAGCCATGGCGGCTGAGTCGGCCCGAGATCACCAGGTGCAGGAGACGCAGGGGCTGCTCGGCCCGCAGGGGCAGGACGCCGCCTTCGTTGCGCACCACGGTGATCGAGTCGCGCGCGATCTCCGCCGCCCCTGCGACATCCTCCGGTCGCGCCACCTCCCGTTCGATCGCGGCACGGTCGACGGTCCTTTCACGATGCAGACCGAATCGCGCTTTGGCCTCCAAGATGCGCTGTACCGACAGGTCCAAGCGAGCCTCGGTGATCTGCCCTTCGTCCACCGCGCGCACCAAGGACTCGATGGCGACCCTGGTATCCGGCGGCAGGAGAATGACATCGGCACCGGCCTGCACGGCACGGATCGCCGCGCCGCCGGCCCAGGCGGGCCGCACGCCGGCCATCTCCATTGCGTCGGTGACGATCAAGCCCTCGAAGCCCAGGGTATCGCGCAGCAGACCGCCCGACAGGGCTGGCGACAGGGTCGCCGGCGCCCCCGAGGGATCGAGCGCCGGCACCGCGATGTGGCCCAGCATCACCGCATCGACCCCGGCCTCCACCGCGGCGCGAAAAGGCACCAGCTCGACGGCCTCCAATCGCGCCTGGTCGGCCTCCACCGTCGGCAGCGCGACGTGCGAATCGATCGCCGTATCGCCGTGCCCGGGGAAGTGCTTGACGGTGGTCAACAGGCCGCCGCTGCGAGCTCCTTCGACGAAGGCCCGCGTCATCTGTGCCACCAGCTCCGGCTGCTCGCCGAAGGAGCGGATGTTGATGATCGGGTTGGCCGGGTTGTTGTTGACGTCGGCCACCGGGGCAAACCCCCAGTGGATCCCCAGGGCACGGGCCTCGCGCGCCGTCACCTCACCGAAAAATCGGGCCGCTTCTGGCGACCGCGTCGCCCCGACCGCCATGGCGTAAGGCAACGGCACCGTGCCGCGCCGCACCCGAAACGCCAGGCCGCGCTCGAGGTCGGAAGCGACCAGTAGCGGCACCTCCGCTGCGTTCTGCAACCGATCGAGCAGGCTGGGGATCGACTCCAGATCGGAATCGAAAACGATCACCCCGCCGACACCCTGTTGCCGAACATTGTGTAGCAAGCGCTGGGCGCTGGCGGAGCGTGGGTGCTGGTAGCGGCCATGGGTGCGAATCATGACCATCTGCGCCGCCTTCTCCTCCAAGCCCATCGACTCCAGGGTGGCGTCGACCCACTGGCGCGCCGCACGCGGCAGCGGCGAGACCGGCTCGGCGTGCAGGCTCGCCGCAACGCCGAGGAGTGCCAACAACGCTAGAGCCGACGAGAGGAGCGCGGAACCAGGCCTTCTGTCGATCTGGGCTTCGTGCGCTCGCTTCACGCCTCGGGACCTGGAACCGGCGTTGGCCTCGGCACGTCATCGAAGCGAACCTTGGCATAGACCTCTGCAATGTCCAACTCGGCGGCGATCGACGACAAGGCCATCCGTCCACCGCCGTCTCGGGTCTCCGACAGGAGCCAAGTGCTGTCCGGCTGGCGCTCGTAGCGCATGACATGGACGCGATCCTGGGCGACGAAGAGCACCTCTTGCACGGAATCGATGCTTCGATAATGCTCGAACTTGCCACCACGATCACGATCTGCGGTCGACTTGGACAAGACTTCGATCAACAGGGTCGGGTTGAGCAAGGTATCCAGCTCGCTGTCTTCGAAGGACGGCTCGCCACAGACCGCCACGACATCCGGATAGGTGTAGAGGCCCGTTGCAGGGATCTTGACCCGCATGGCGCTGGTGTACACCTCGCACGGGCGTCGACGAAGCTGGGCCCTCAGCTCGGCGCCGAGGTTGAGTGTGATCAGGTTGTGCCGGCGGCTGGCGCCCGCCAGGGTAAAGATCTGGCCGTCGAGATACTCACTTCGGGTCGCCGCTGCCCTTTCGTGGGCCAGGTACTCCTGCGGTGAAAAGCGTGTCTGCGGTTGGGCCATAATGCATCCGGCAATCGAAGCCTATCCCGAATCCACCTCTGATCGTAGCAGCTTATACTCCGTCGAAAGGAGGTCTTCGATGCTCGAACGGTTCATCAGGACGTCGGCTGTCGGCTGCGTCCTCTTTGCACTGGCAGCTTGCCGTCCGGTGGAGCACGATGTCCTCATCCGTGGCGGTACGGTGATCGACGGTTCGGGCTCGCCCCGGACGACCGCCGACGTCGCCCTCGACGGCGACCGCATCACCGCCATCGGCGATCTGGAATCGCATCGCGGCCGGCTCGAGATCGACGCCGCGGGCTTGGTCGTCGCGCCGGGCTTCATCAACATGCTGAGCTGGGCCAACGAGGCCCTGCTGCACGACGGGCGGTCCCTCTCCGACGTCGTGCAAGGAGTCACCCTGGAGGTAATGGGCGAAGGG
>JBCCEF010000050.1 GCA_039030395.1 Acidobacteriota bacterium | reverse complement strand
TGGGCGGCGCCTCTGCCGAAGAGGTGAATCGCCAGGTGGCGGCGGCATGGGCGAAGGGCGATCTACGTTCCCCCCGGCGGCCGGGCATCAACTACATGATGTCGCCGCGCAACCGCGTGCCGGTGGGCCCGGAGACGGTGATCCCCTACGGACCGCACGTTATGTTCTACGTGCCTTACCTGACCAACGAAGACGTCGGCGGCGACCCGCGCGGTGGCAGCCCGGTGTTCGTGGTCAACGAGGGCAAGCCCGGCGCCTACGTGATCGTGCCGGTGGGGGACCACGGCGGGCACTGAGCCTCTCCACCGCGGTCCAATGCCTCTTCTCCCAGCCTCCTGAATCCGTCCGTGCCCTCGCGGGTGAAGCCGGGGGGCTCCTCTGGGACCACTCTCCCGTCTCTCCCAACCCTTACCTCCGTCGGATGGGGCCTGTGTCGAAGAAACGCCCTGTCCTTGACATTTTTAATATATCGAATATAATATTCTGCAATAGTCAAAACATATTAATTAAAATAAATTCAGAATTATATGTTCTTCTGGTTACCGCCCCACAAGCTTCTGTCAGCCAAGTTCGCCGCGCTTGGCTCAGAGGATGAAGCGTTGTCCGCGGCGACTCGAAATCGGTCTCCGGGCCTCCGGCGATGCGGGCTTCGGCTCGCCAAGGACCCGGTCGGATCGGTGTCTACATTCCCAACACCCACCCAGAGTATTTCCCACCACAGGAGGTAGATTTATGAGAACCCGTAACTGGCTGCTCGTCGCAGCGATCACATTCTCTCTGCTAGTAGCCGGCGTCGTGATGGCCGGAAAATCGACCACCGAGACCCCGCAACTGCCTTCGGACCAGAATGAGGCTTGCCTCTGCAACAAGAACGCGAATCTCGTCATTCCGGGGATGGGCACCTTCCGTGCCCAGCTCCATGGCTCGATCAACGTCGGTGCGACCAACCTGGCCGTCGGCGTCGATGGCCGGCAGTTCGTGCCGCTCAACGTCAAGGGCTACACCGAGCGCGGCTGGGTCGATGGTCTCGGCGACACCCACGTTTGGCTCGACAAGTCGCGGCCGACCACCGGTAGCTTCCTCCGCGAGATCACTCCGGGTACCGGTTTTCCGGCGGTGCAGGAGATCCATATGCACTTCATGATGACCACCGACGGCCTCCCCGGCCGGATGTTCCGCACCCTGGAACCGGTGGTTCTGCGTTCCGAAGAGGTGAACTCCTTCCCGCCGCCCAAGGGAACGAGCTATCACACCGTCGGAGACGTCATCTTCGAGGACGTTGACGAACCGGGAGTGGAAGCGGCCCGTATCGTTGACGTGTCGGTGAAGGTCGCCGGCGCCGCGTAAGCCCTCCCTCTGTCGGGCGGCCCGGTGGCATCGCCGGGCGACCGTGGCCGCCCCGACTCAATCAACTCGCTACCTACTCCCCTTCAGGATGGTCGCCGGATCGCACCGCAGTGCGCGGTAGGCCGGCACCAGGGTTGCGGCTACCGCGGTGAGCGCCAGGATGATGGAGGCTGCGCCGAAGGACGCTGGATCGAGGGCACCGAGGCCGTGCAGCAGGCTCGCCGCCGTCGGGACGAACAAGTAGGCCGCGAGCAGCCCCAGAACCAGGCCGATGCCGGTCAAGACCAGGGTGCGCCGGGTCAGGGTCAACAACAGGGCTTGCCGCCGCGCTCCCAGGGCGATGCGCAAGCCGATCTCCGGGCGCCGACGCCGCACCGAATGGGCGGCTAGGGCGTAGGTACCCAGCACCGCAAGGAGCAGAGTGACGACAGCGAACAGGCCAAGCAGGAAGGACGCCAGGCGCGGTGCTCGGAGGGAAGACGCCACTTGTTCGCCGGCGGTCATCACCCCGGTGAGGGCAAGTTTCGGCTCCACCTCTTGAATCGCCCGAGCCAAATCGCTTGGTTTCACGGTGGTCTTGGCGTGCAGAGTGGTCGCCGGATAGTAGTCCTGACCCACGGGGAAGTAGAGGTACGGCTGGGCACCTTCGGTGAGGGTGTTGTACTTGATGTCGCCAACGATACCCACCACCTCCAGCGACTCTTCGCCGCCCTCGAAGCGAAGGCTCCGGCCGAGGGCCGGACGATCCGGCCACAGGCGCTCGGCGAGGGTGGCGTTGAGGATCGCTACCCGCGGCCGCTCCAGGTTGTCGAGCTCGCTGAATTCGCGGCCCTGCAGCAGGGGGATTTCGAGGGTCGAAAAGTAGCCGTCGCTCACCGTGTTGGAGAGCACCTGTAGCGCGCTGCCGGATTCGTCCGGCTGGTCGCTCGGCAAGATCCTGCGCTGCACCAGCGGCGCCACCAAGGGGCGGCTTTGGGCGAGGGCGGCTCGGCGGACACCGGGCTGGCGCCGAGCCGTTTCGAGAACGCGCCGAAAGAGCACCCGGCCGCCGTCCGTATCGAGTCCCACGGAGCTGGCGTCGAAAGACATCAACACCACGTCGCCCGGCACGAAGCCGGCGGGCGTTTCTTGGATGGACCGTAGGCTTCGTAGGAAGAGCCCGCTGACGACCAGCGCCACCAGGCAGAGGCCAATCTGAAACACCAGCAAGGCGTCGCGCAGTGCGAACCCGCGGGCGGAGCCTCGCACCTCTTCGGCGCCGCCTCGCAGGCCGGCGGTGACCTCGCCGCGGGCGGCCCTGATGGCCGGGATGAGGCCGAACCAGAGGGCGGCGAGAATCGACAAGGCGAGGGCAAAGAGCAACCCTCGGCCGTCGATCCCCAGGGCGAGAGAACCGTTCTCAAGAGTTGGCGGTCGTAGGCTCCACAAGAATCGCGTGCCGGCCACCGACAGGGCGAGGCCCAGAACGCCGCCGGCGACGGCGAGGAGCAGGCTTTCGGCCAGCATTTGGCGGATGAGGGTGCCCCGGGAGGCGCCGAGGGACTGACGGATCGCCAGCTCACCGCGGCGGCCCTCGGCACGGGTGAGAAAGAGGTTGGTGAGGTTGGCGCAGGTGACCACCAGGACCACCAGCGCCAGAACCGACAGCAAGACGGCGGCGCGGAGAAAGATCGCCCGCTGGCCCGCCGGCAGGGTGGCCTCGGAGAAGGAACGCACGGCGACCCCGAAGTGTCGGCTGTCCTCCGGATACTGCTGGGCGAGCC
>JBCCEF010000049.1 GCA_039030395.1 Acidobacteriota bacterium | reverse complement strand
CGGCCTCGACCGCCACCGCGGGACGGGCCTGGGCTGACGTGGTGTAGGAGTTGACCTGGAACTCACCGCCGAGGCGCGAGCCGTCCGACGCGTAGCGCTGGCCCTGGACGCTGTAGACCGACCCGTCCTGGAGGTTGCTTTCCCACACCACCACGAAGTCGCCGCCAGCCTCGACCGCTACCGCGGGTAAGCTCTGGCGAGACGTGGTGTAGGAGTTGACCTGGAACTCGCCGCCGAGGCGCGAGCCGTCCGACGCGTAGCGCTGGCCATGGATGCTGGTGTCCGACCCGTCCTGGGCCTCGCTTTGCCACACCACCACGAAGTTGCCTCCGGCCTCGACCGCCACCGCGGGAAAGAGCTGGTTGAACGTGGTGAAGGAGTTGACCTGAAACTCGCCGCCGACGGGTACGGGTGGCTGTGCCAGCGTCGGAGGGGGCATCAGGAGGATCACCACGACGAGCATCAGATGGAGGTCGATCTTCACCAGAGCGCCTCGATCGGTTGGGTTAAACATCTCGTAGGAGAGCATACTACCGAGATCGTCTGGGGAGGGCATCTCGGTCGTACTAAGGCGAATCGAGGCCGGGGGCGGCCAGGTCATCGAGAAGCAACAGATTTCTTGTTCCACTTTTTCGCCCCCCTACGCGTCCTCCTGTGAACGACCCGAACGCTCGACAGGAGCCCGCGATCCGATGTTCGATCTCCAACCTGGTGACGTCCTCTCGTACTCGGCCGGCAGTACCCAAACCGGACCGGAGGGATTCCGCAAGGTGCAGCCCGACAAGATCGGCATGCTGGGCGCCGCCGGCGAGCGCTGGCCCGAGTTGGGCGAGGCGTTTGCCGACGGTACGGTGCTGTTCATCAACGCCTACCCTGCCACCCTCGGCCGATTCACCGCCGGCATCTCGGTCGACACCTACCTCAGCCCGCGGGTCTTGACCCGCGCCCTGAAGCTCGGCCGCGAGGCCGGCCATCCGGTGATCATGGTGGCGCAACCGCTCTTCGTGGTCGACGCGCTCCTGCGGCACCTGGCCGCCGGCCATGCGCTGCCCCAGACGCTGATGCTGCAGGTCGGCGGCTATGTCTTCCCGCGCAGCCTGGAGACGATGCTGCAAGAGCTGCTCGAGCCTCACGTCGAGCAGCTTTTCATCGTTCAATACTTCGGCGCCGCCGAGGTCGACGCCGGCGTCTTGATGGCGCGCGAGCGCAACGCCGACGGCGAGCTGATCTACTACCCACGACCCGATGTCGAGCCCGAGGTTGACGGCGAGGATCTGCTCCTTTCCTTGCGCGCACCGAACGGTGCGCTACTGGCCGACCGCTTCCGCACCGGTGACCTGGCGCGCCCCTGTGGCGACGGCTGGGTGATTCGCAACCCTCGGCGTCTGCACCCGGACGTTCACCGCGCGATGGAATCGTGGAGCGCGGCTGATTGGCGGCGCCGCACCGGCTACCTGCGGCGTGACGACAACAGGATCCGGATCCAGCTCCGGCAAGGCGAAGAACCCGCCAACGACGACGAGCTCGAGCACTTCGAGTTCGCTCGCCGCTTCGGCTTCTCCTGGCTGGAAAAACCCTATTGGAGGTAATGCGAGATGGACGTTTCCCAAGTGGTTCAGCGCGATCTACCGCCAGCCCCTCTGCCGGGCGCCGTGGCCCTGACTTACCTCCGACGCCGCGAGACACGACGCAGTGAGGCACCATCCCAAGCCCGGCGAGGTCGTACAGCCGTTCCGCAGCGGCGAGGCGTTGCTCCGGCGACGGGTCAGCCGAACCCTGGGTGCGCCAACCCTCGGGCGAGCACCGAAGCGACCCCGGACTTCGACCTCCGTTGGGCGACGACCGAAGACGAGAGGGCCGCGGTCTACCGCTTACGCTACGAGCTCTACGTCGCCGACCAGGGGCTCTTCACCGACGTCGCGGACCACGCAAGACGCTGGCTCACCGACGAGTACGACGCCGTCTCCCGGGTCGCGCTGGCCGAGATCGACGGCGAGGTGGTGGGCACCGTCCGCGTCACCTTCGGCGACGAGGCGGCCTTCTCCGACGGGGCCCGCCATGAATACGATTTCGCTCGCTTCGCCGGGGTGGTGGACGAGGGCGACATCGGCATCATCACCCGCTTTCTGGTGCGCAAGGAGTATCGTGGCAACGGCATCCTCTCCTTCCAGCTCTTGTGGAAAGCCTTCGAATGCTGTGCGGTCCACGGCCTGGAGTTGCTGCTCGGCACCTGCGAGGCGCACTTGATGAACCGCTACCGCACCCTGGGCTTCCAACCCTACGGCAAGCTCTACAACCATCCGACCAGCGGCGCCCTGGTGCCGATCGCCATCGTCTTCGGCGACCTCGCTCACATGCAGCGCATCGGATCGCCGATGGCCTCCGCCATCGCCCGACGCACCAAACCGCACGATGAGGTCGACGCCATCCTCCCCCTGGTGCGCAGCGAAGAGCGGGCGATCAAGAGTCGCGGGCATGATGCCGAGAGCCACTGGAACGCCATTTTCCGCTGGCTCGCCGGCCTACCCGGCATCCTCGGTGATCTGACCCAAGACGAGGCCAGCGTTCTCCTGGCCAAGAGCCATATCCTCGACTGCCAGCCCGGCGATGCGATCATCCTCAAAGGCCACGTCTCCCGCACCCTCTACATCCTGCTCGAGGGCACCCTGGAAGTGCAGGACCAAGGCCAGACGGTGGCCACGGTGAACGATCGAGGCGCCCTGGTCGGCGAGGTCGCTTTCTTCACTGCCGGCCAGCGGATGAGCGACGTTGTCACCGGCTCGGAGGGGGCCCGCGTCCTCGCCCTGAGCGCCGGCAACCTACAAGAGATCATCCGCAGCTATGGCCCGATGGCGGCGAAGTTCCTCCACTACGCCGCCCGCGGCCTGTGCGAGAAGCTCCTGGAGAGGGCTGGCTGATCACCCGCAGCCCGAGCAGCGGAGCGCAGCCCCAGCAGCCGAGCGCGGCCCCAGCAGCCGAAGGCACGCGCCACATCGAGGCCCGCTTGACGTAGTGCAAGCCTGTCGCTAACTTATTTACGATTAAGTTAGCCGTAAACAAGTTAATCGTAGACAGGCTGTTCGCGCCAACGAACCTCGGAGGTACTCGTGATGTCGAAGCGAATCGTACCGATCGTCCTCTTCGCCCTGTTGCTCGGTGCCGGCTCGACCCTTGCCGCGGGCCAACCCACGGACTCGACGGCGGCCGTCGCACCTAACGCTGGCCAACCGACGGGTGTCGAACCGACCGTCGTCGAACCGGTCACATCCGAAAGCCTGCCTCCGGTGGACGAGAGCCTGCCAGGCCTGTTCGAGCCCATCTTCTTGCAGGAACCGGTGGTCATCCAGATTCCGGCGGAAAAAGCCTGCAAGGACGCGCAGCAGCGCGACATCTGCAACTGCAACACGAACGCCGACTGTGACGCGATTTGCGGCGCAGGGGTTTG
>JBCCEF010000048.1 GCA_039030395.1 Acidobacteriota bacterium | reverse complement strand
GGCTTGTGGCTGGCCTTCGCCCTGGCCTTTGCCGTGGTCCGCAGCATCGACCGCGGTCCCAGGGAAGACAAGGCGGCTGCCAACGAGGGGATCCGGCTGTCGATCAAGAATACGCTCATTCTGGGCCCGCTCGGCGGGCTGATCGGCGTCCTGATCCTCTCCTTGTTGATCTTCCGCTTCGATTTGGCGATGCTCACCGACAGCTCGGCCTGGCCCGGTCTCGCTGCCATCTTCCTGTGCTTCGCCGTTCTCACCGGCCTGTGGTTCGGCGGCCTCGACGTGATCCGGCATTACATCCTACGAGCCATCCTCGCCGTTTCGGGCCAGGTGCCCTGGCGCTACGCGGACTTTCTCGACCACGCCGCCGAGCGCATCCTGCTGCGCCGGGTCGGCGGCGGGTACATCTTCGTCCACCGTCTGTTGCTCGAGCACTTCGCGGCCGATGCCCTCAATCCAGCCCCAGCATCGGCAGAACAATCGTCTGCGCCGCCTTCAAAGCCAGGGTCGTGATGTTGATGTGTTCGCTGCTCGACAGATGCCGTGGGAAGACGCTGCCATCGACCACCAGCAGATTGTCGAAACCGTGCACTCGCAGGGTGTCGGGGTGGACCACTGAGCGCTGGCGGCTGCGGCCCATGCGGCAGGTGCCGATGCCGTGGTTGAGGCCGTAGCCGGGGACGGCGAAGACGTCTTCGATCCGGTAGTCGTGGTCGACCTGCTCGATGTGTCGGAAGACCCGGAGGCACTCGTCGAGCCCGGCCTGCATCAGGTTCTGGTCGTGGGCGGTGAGCTGAGGATAGAACACTTCGGCGGAGTTGTCGTTCGCCGGGTTGAGGGTGACGCGGCCGCGGGTGGTGGGGAAGATCGGCCAGGAGAAGCCGAACTGCCATTTGCGGTGATCGCGCACCCGCTGCTTGAAGCCGGCACCCCAATCGAGGGTGGCGGCGCCGAGATCGGGTCGGTTGTAGTTGAAGACTCCCATGGAGAGGGCTCGGCGCGGGTGGTGGTAGTCGCGCTGCAAGGTGATCGGCACCTCGTAGCCCCAGCGGGCGTAGACCGGGCGATTGAACACCACGCCGAGGGTGGCGAAGGGGTGGGCGTTGTAGTTCTCGCCCACCGCCGGTAAGGCGACGTGGGGGTTGGGCGAATCAGCCACGGCGCCGGCGCCGACGTTGGAGCGCAGGAGCAGGGCCGGGCTGCCGATGACGCCGCAGGAGCTGACGATGACGTCGCCGGTCACCGTGTGGCTTTCGCCCGTTCGGGTGTCCCTGTAGGTCACCGAGTCGGCCCGGTAGCGGTTGCCGACGCGGCGGAAGTCGACCGTCTGCACCTCGGCGAAGGATTGCAGGGTGCAGTTGGCACGGTCGCGTGAATCTTCCAGATAGGTCTCGAAGACGGTTTGGTGCTCGCCGTATTTGTCGATCGTGCCGTTGGTGTTGGGCGGCGCCATGCCGCGCAGGTTGGCGGTGGTGGGGCCGACGCCGCCGCGGTAGTGCGGATCCTCGGCGACTGCACGATTGAAGTCTTCGATCACCGGATAGCCCAGATCAGCCGCAGCGCGCTCGAAGGCGAGGGCACCGGGATCCATGGTGAGGCGCTCGCGCGGCACCACGTGCATGCGCTCGGCCACCGCCGCGTAGAACGGCCGCCAATCGTTGAAGCGCCAACCCTGGGGCCAACGGCGATGGGCGTGGCGCAGGCCGCGGTAGGACATCATGCCGTTGTGCGCACCGCTGCCGCCGACCATCTTGGCAGCGTCGTGGCGGATGCCGCTGTTGTCGAAGTAGCCCCAGCGCAGGAGATCGCGCTCGTCGCTCTGCTGCTGGGTCGCATTGGCACGCACCGAGGTTCGCCGACCCAAGGGCGTGGCCGGGTTGGGTGGTCCGCCGGCCAAGCCAGAGGCGTCGTAGGGGCGCTGGGCCTGGTCGAGGCCGGCTTCGAGCAGCAGGACCTGAGCGCCGGCATCGCTGGCGGTTTCGGCGACGACGGCTCCGGCGGAGCCCGATCCGATCACGATGACGTCGTAGTGCATGGTTCTAGTCCTTTCCCAGCTCACGCCAGGCCGTTGTCGGACAGGGCGTAGAGGATGTCGCGGGCTTGCAGACGCTCGGCGTCGGAGAGGGGCGAGGCGGTGTCGAGGATCGGGACGCCATCGAAGCCGATCACCCGGAAGCCGGCCTGCCACTCCCACATCAGCTTCTCCACCCGGTAGTCGATCTCGTGGTAGTTGACGATCGTCCAGCCGGTGAGGGTGGAGTCGTCGTCGGGATCGGAGATCAGGTGCTCGGCGTCGGTGAAGATCGGTGTGCCGTCCGGGTTGCGCACGCTCATCTCGGGGAAGTTGAGCACGAAGGCGAGCTTGCATAGGGTGCGCAGTACGCCGAAGACGGTCTGCTGGGCCTCGGAGCCGGTCAGCGTCGCCTGAGCAGCGCCGGGGTTGGCCAGGGTGTGCTTGGTCGGCACCAGACGATCGATGGTCTCCAGGTACCGCGCCAGCTCTTCGGGCACGGGCTCCTCCGGCGCCTTCCGTAGGCGGGCGAAGAGAACGTGCTCCCAGGCTTCGCCGGGCGCCTGGCCCGCTTCGACGAGCTCGAGCAGCTCAGTCTGGGTGGGGAAGGGCAAGTCGACGAAGCCGACGCCATGGAGCAGCACGCTCGAGGCATCGAGGGCCGCCAAACCGGCGATGAGCAGCTGGGCGGTGCCGGCATCGCCGGCCGCGGTGGCTTCCACAAGGCTGGCGGAGCACAGATCGGTGGCGCCGGGATCCTGGTCGGCGGGTACGATCTGCTCCGCCACCGCTTCCAGAAGGGCGAACGTAGCGTCGTCGAACACGCCGAAGCGCGGGCAGTCGTCGCTGGCCAGCGGCGGCTGGGCTCGCACCACCCCCGGCAGCTGCACCTTACCGGCAAGCAGGGCACCGAGGGTGATCCCCAGAAAACCGCGCCGGTTGACGCCGGCGGGTCGTTGCATGGACCGGGCTGTGGAATCGGAAGGCTGCATGATTCCCCTCTCTTCGAAATGTGGTCGAGGTCTCGGGACGGTCTCTGCGGGGTCTCTACCCGTAGATATGGAAAACCGTCGCCAAACCCGCCACAGAAAACAGGCGAATCACGAAATCATCGCAAGGCTGGCCCGTCAGCCCTGGGTGCTCTTGAGGACTAAATCTTGTCTCTCGAGGCAGGTTTCGTCGACGCGAGCTGTGTTGCGGGTCGCGAGTGTAACGAGCGGTCCTCTACCCACCGAACGAGGGCGAAAACTTGGCTTTGGTTCAAGTTTCGTCGTCGCGAGCTGCATTGCGGGTCGCGGGTGCAACGAGCGGTCGCCATCCGCCGCTACCCACCGAGCGAGGACTAAATCTTGCCCCTCGGGGCAAGTTTTCGTCGACGCGAGCTGCGGAGCGGGTCGCGAGTGTAACGAGCGGTCCGCTACAATCCGCCTGGCAGACAATTTCGACATTGACGAGAGGCACCTGATGAGCTTCCAAGCCAGGTTCAGTATCGGCCAGTTGGTCCATCACCGTTTATTCGATTACCGCGGCGTCATCTTCGACGTCGATCCGGTGTTCCAGGGTACCGACGAGTGGTACGAGAAGGTGGCTAAGAGCCGGCCGCCGAAGAGCGATCCCTGGTACCACGTGCTGGTCGACGGTGAAGAGCACACGACCTACGTGGCGGAGCGCAATCTCGAGCCCGACACCAGTGACGAGGCGATCGACCATCCGCTAGTGCAGCATCTCTTCGCCGGTCTCGAGAGCGGGCACTACCTGCCAAATCACGGGGTGAACTGATGGGGCGAGACAAGCGGGGACACCAACTCGCGGCGGGGCTGCTGGCCGCCAGTCTGGCGCCGGGCCTGGCGGCGGAGCCGGCAACACACCCTTTCAACGCCGACGACCTGGTGGGGATGGCGCGGCTATCGAGCCCCCAGGTGTCGCCCGATGGTCGCAGCCTCGTCTATGTGCTGCGCACCACCGACCTCGAAGCCAACCGG
>JBCCEF010000047.1 GCA_039030395.1 Acidobacteriota bacterium | reverse complement strand
GTGCTCTGTAGTACCCGGTAGCATCTTTCTTATTCGTCGATCAAAGACATCATACTCGTAGCGGACGATTTCGGTGCCGCCCGCGGTAGTGACGCGGGTGAGGCGGTTGCGCTCGTCGTAGTAGAGGCGCTGGTCTCCCCTGGCGGTGAGGTTGCCGTTGGCGTCGTAGGCGAGCGGTTCGCCATCGACGCTCGCAGGACGGTTTCTGCCGGAGGAGTCCGTGGGTGTGGTCACGATGTCGGCAATGCCCTGCTCGACCTCGGTGCGAGCGAGGAGATTCTGGGCCGGGTCGTAGCTGAAGGTGGTCCCCTGTTCGATCGTTGCGACCGTAGCGGTGGTGTTGTTGGGGAAGGCAGCAGCCGGCTCCGGAATCCGAGCCGCGGCGGTGAGGCGCCCCGCTGGGTCGTAGCTGAAGGCCCGGCTCTGGGTCGGATCGTCGAGCCGGGTGCGGGCCGTGGTCAAGCTCCTTGGGCTCCAGCTTTGGTGGTCGCCGAAGACGGTGGCGCCGCCCAAGCCCTGATACACGGACTCCAGCCGCCGCCCGGCGGCGTCGAAGGTGCTGGAGCCGGAGATCGCTCCGGCGGCGAGGCTCTTGGTGGCGATGCGGCTCTGGCCTCGGTAGCCGTAGGTGGCGAGGTTGCCCGTGGCCGAGGCCAGGGCGATGGGTCGGCCGAGGGCGTCGACGGTGGTGGTGACGTTGTGGCCGGAGGGATATCCCAAGAAGGTGCGGGCGCCGCCGTCGTCCCAGCCTTGGGTGACGGTGCGGCCAGCCACCGTCGGCGGTAAGACGCGACAGAGAGTCGTAGGTGCGGCTCACTGACGCCCGAAGTCGTCCCAGGTGATCTGGATGATCGCCTGCTCAGGCAGGCCCGCGGCGCGGGTGATCCGCTCCGGCCGGCCGGAGGCGGCACGCTCGATCTCCGTGACCGTGCCGCGCGGGTCCGTGATGCGGACCGGCCGATGGGTGCGCGAGTGGTACTCGTACTGGGTGCTCTGGGAGGGTGATGAACCGTTGGCGCCGCGGCTGTCCGCCGTCACGATGACGGTGAGGGCGTCGCCCCGGCCCCGGCGGTCGCCGGTTGTGTCGAAGGTCGTGGCGACCACTCGCCCGAGGGGCGAGCGCTCCTCGGTGATCAAGCTCTCGTCGTCGTAGGTGGTGTCCCAGGACGCTCCGGAGGGATCGGTGCGGCGGGTGGCGTGGCCGGCGGCGTCGTGGACGGTGGTCCAGGATTCGCCGCGCCGGTCCGTGACGGTGGCAGTACGGGTGGCGGTGTCGTAGGCAATGGAGAGAGGATCCCCGCCCCAGCTCTGGCCGGTCCTCTCGTCCGAGCGGCCGTCGCTATCGGCATCCGAGTAGGCCAAGGTCAGCCAGTCAACGTCCGCCGGATCGGTGAGCGGTAGCCGCCGTTGGCTTTCAGCTCGAAGGTCTCCACCCGGCCGCGGCCGTCCCGCAGTTCCACATCGCCCGTGGGCAGCGCCCGCAGGCGGACCCGGTAGCCGAGATCCCTACCCGGGCTGAGAGGGCCGGAGCCGACGGAGCGACTGCGGTAGGTGCGGGCGAAGGCGACGTCCAGGCCGCGCCCGGCAACGGCGAGGTCCACCGCATCGCGGGTCATCTCACCGGTTGCCAGGAGCAGGCCGGGAGCAACTTCGCCCGAACCGTAGGACGGGTTGCGGGCCGGCTCTGGATCGACCGAGGGCGAGGTATCCCAGGGGACGGAGGGCAACTCCAGCTCTGTGGCGTCGAGCGCCGCCGACGGATAGATGTCGGCCAGAGCTTGACGCGTCGACTCCGGGAAGCGCACGGCGAGAGTGAATCCTGAGAGGATCTCGACCGCATCCGCAGGCACGCCTTCGGCTTAGCCATCACAACGCGAGCAGATCTCGTGCTCCGCCACCGTGCGGCCGTAGCCGGCAGCGGCACGCAGGTCCGCCACCGCCACGATGGGATCCGAGCGGTAGATCTGGTAGCCGGCGTCCCACGGCTGATCTGACAGGCGGCGGAAGGTGAGCGGGGCGCTCGGCTGGGGCAAATCGGTGAGGTCGCCGGCGCCGTCGATCGGCACGCCGCCGGGGCCGAGGGCGACGAGCTCGAGCGCCGCCGTGAGACCGAGCTTGCCCGGCAGGTGCGCCGTCACCCGGAAGGCGGCCGTATCGGCCTCACCGGCCGCCGGGACGCGGACTGTGAGCTGCCCGAAGTCGAACTCCCAGGAGAGGCCCGGGAACAGCTCACCGCCCGCTCCCTGGGCGAGCAGATCGAAGAACGAAAGCGGCGATCCGCCCACCGGGCGCGACGCTGCCAGACGGGCTAGGGCTATCTAACGTATTGACCTTAAAAAGTTTGACATTTGGGTGGCACCTCCATCGGCTAGCAAGACCCGGCGGGGAGTGTTCCACCTGCGGAACATTGAACTCGACGAGGAGGGGGACTCCTGATCCCGCGACGCCTCCCTCAGCGCAGTGGCTAATCGTGGTGGTGGTAGCCGACGGAGGTCACCTGAGACGTCTCGAGATCAATGTCCATCACGATAGTCGGCTGGCGCTTCTCCCAAAAAACTGGCCCCTGGTAGAACCAGGCATGGTGCCCGTCTATCTCCTCTACTTGGTCAGGCTCCCCCAGGGCAGCCCGGACTTCCTCGGCGGTGGCGTTCCTTTCCGCGAGGCGCTCGGCCGCATCGTAGAATGCGAGTGCCCGCCGAACCCGAAGAAACTCTCCAAGAGAACCCGCTGGCTCCTGCCCTGGAAGGGCAAGCGATGCGACGGCGCGGCGGTACAGCCGGTAGTCAGCAACCCAGTCCCACGCCACCACCCCAGCCGCCCCCAGCAGCACAGCCGCCAGCACGGTAACCGCCACGATGCGGAAAGCACGCCGGCTCAAGGAGGCGGCCCCCCTGGGTGTGTCGCGAGCGCTCGCGCATTCCTCCTCAGCCTCTTGATCTCGCCCTCTGAGAGACCCTCGCCTTGGGCTTCCGGATCATAGGGCGAGGGGTAGTTCATCACGCCCCCGCGTTCCGGCTGCGGGGCACCGAACCGGCAGTCTGGGTTGAAGATATCTACAGGGTCGCACAGCCCGCCAATCGCGTGACCCAGCTCGTGGGCCGTGACGTATTGGTTGGTCAGCGTGCCCCTCCAGTAGCGGTTTACGATCGCAGCTCTACTCCGATCTGTGGGGTAGTCAGGAGACCGCCCACGGCCCCCATCGGTGGAGTTGTCCGAGGTCTCGCGGACGTAGTAGATGGGAAGCCCTTCGTAGCCACCTGTACCGGCGGAGAAGCAAAAAGCTGCCCTCTCCAGCAGAGCCTGAGCACCTTCGGCCGTCAGCGCCTCCTTCGGATCCGGGTCTTCCTTGATCCGCGTCCAGAAGACGTAGACCCCGGCCTGCTCCCCGAAAATCCGATTCGCCGTGTTGAGCTGCAACTCGATCTCAGCCTCGTTCCACGCCGTGGAAGACTTGATCGGCTCGACCTGGATATAGATGGGCCGGTAAAACTGCTTGACCTTGATCGTGCCCCCCTCCGCCTGCAATCCGAGGGGATCGGTCAAGTTGATGGGCTCGTTCAGAGCGAAGGCATACAGGTTGGGGCCATCGAGAAATCCCAGCGGATCACTGCTGATAAACCTCCCGATCTCCGGATCGAAATACCGATTCCTGACGTAAACGAGCCCCGTTTCGGCATCCACCGGGAGCCCCTGGAAGCCGTACGGATTTCTTGTCGTTGTGACAGCGACTTCGCGTGGATCGGGCTCTTCGAAGACGAAGCCCGTACCGCTGACCGTCAACGGATTGATCGTGACGCTGAAGGTTTCCGTCAGCCCGTTGCCGGCAAGATCGAGAGCACCGGTGCCGACGGTGAGAGTGTGGCTAACGGCCGGGAGGGCGTCGGCGGTGGTGAGGGTGTACCCGTCCGGGCTCAGCTCCCAGGTGACGGCGGCGCTGTTGAGCTGGAGAGCGTCGGTGGCCGCTGCGAGATCCGGGGTTTCGGTGAATTGGACTTCCAGCCTGCCGTTTCGCACCAACACATGCCGGATTTCCGGTGCCGTG
>JBCCEF010000046.1 GCA_039030395.1 Acidobacteriota bacterium | reverse complement strand
GATCGGTGATCAGGTTGTTCATCCAGGTGCCACGCACGTGCTGGTTGACGCCCATGCACCACAGGCTGACGGTGCCGCGGTCGGAATCGCCGTAGATCTCGGCCAGGGAGCGGATCTGGCCTTCGGGCACCCCGGAGATCTTGCTGACGTTGGCCGGTGTGTAGTCGGCCAGGAAACGCTCGAGCTCGGCGAAGGACGCGTCGCGCCCCTTGTCTTTGAAGGTGTAGCGCTCGGCGTTGTCGCCGTAGCAGCCGTAGCCGATCTGGTCGAGGTCCTCGATGCCGCGTTTGAAGACGACGTTCTCTTCGACGAACCGCTGGTCGACTTTGCCGTTCTGCACCAGAAGGTGGAGGATGCCGTTGGCCAAGGCCAGATCGCTACCCGGGATGAATTCGACGTAGAGGTCGGCGTAGTCGGACGAAGGCGTGCGGCGGGTGGCGATGTCGACGAGACGGGTGCCGGGGCGCTGGCGTTTAGTCTCCAGGATGCGGCTGAAGAGCACCGGGTGCATCTCCGCCATGTTGTTGCCCCAGAGGATGAAATCGTCGCCGGCCTCGAAGTCCTCGTAACAGCCCATGGGCTCGTCGGACTGAAATTGGGTCATGAAGCCAGTCACCGCCGAGGCCATGCACAGGCGGGCGTT
Organism: Acidobacteriota bacterium; assembly: GCA_039030395.1. Taxonomy (NCBI): domain Bacteria; kingdom Pseudomonadati; phylum Acidobacteriota; species Acidobacteriota bacterium. Next base: position 3,418 of record JBCCEF010000046.1, on the reverse strand, counting down.
GGGCTCGACGTTGTTCGACCGCAGGCCGCCGCGGAACCACTTGGAGGCGGCGTAGCCGTCGAACACCGTCCACTGGCCCGAGCCGTAGATCGCTACCGATTCGGGTCCGTGTTGGTCGAGGGCCTCCTGGTATTTGCTGGCGATGAGGTCGAGGGCCTCGTCCCAGGAGATGCGCTTCCAACCGTCGCCGTCGCGCAGTTGGGGGTAGAGCAGCCGGTCCTCACCGTAGAGGAAGGCGGGCAGGTGATACCCCTTGACGCACAGCAAGCCGCGGTTGACCGGGCTGGCTTCGTCGCCCCGCACGGCCATCACTTTACCGTCGCGCACTCCGGCTTCGACCCCGCAACCGGTGCCGCAGTAGCGGCAGGGCGCTTTGTGCCAGGTGAGATCGGCGTCAGAGAGCGGGCTCCGATCATCGGCAAGGCGCTCGGCCTCCTCGCGGTCGGCGCAGGAGAAGGCGGCGATACCGGGGGTCGCGGCGAGGATCTTGAGAAAGTTGCGTCGTTGCATGGTTACCTCCTGGGGTTGCAACCCCAGGCTACGTTCTGTCGTCCCTGCGGGACGTTTTCGCCCCTTCGGGGCGTTACTTCGTAGCCCGGGATTTCAATCCCGGGCGTCGTCGTTTGCCAGCGGCCCTCACGGCCCGTCTTTCCCTTGCCCGTAGCGTTTCTCCATCTCCGCCCGGATCTTTGCCATCTCACCCTCGGCGCCGCCTTCGAACCAGGCATGCTCGGGACGGGCGAGGATGTCGGCGACCACCGTGCGCACGGCACGGGCCTGGGCTCGCTTGCCGGTCTCGGCGGCGTGGTCGGCCATTTCGAGCGCTTGCGGGATGAGCTCCATGTAGAAGCGCTCAGCGACTTCGTACATGCCGTGCCAGTGGGTGTAGTCGGGCGCCATCATCGAGGCGCCGTGGCGTGCCCGCCGGCCCTCGTGGTGCCAGAGGTAGAACCAGGTCCATTCGATCTCTTCGTCGAATTGGGTCGAGGTGCGCAGCCCTTCGTTGACCAGGGCGGCCATGATCGCCTGGCCGGGCTTGGCGAACTTCTCGTTGTAGAGAATCACCAGGTCGTCGTATTGGGTGTAGAAGGCGTTGATGTAATCCGGCGTATGGCAGTGCGAGCAGACCTGCTTCATGCGGTCGCGCTTGTTCTCGGCTGAGTCGTAGATCAAGGCGCGGCGCTTGTCGGGATCAGTCTCCTTGACGATGGCGTGGTGGATGTCAGTGTCCATCACCAGGCTGACCGGCGGCCGGTTGGTCCACGAGATGCGCTCGCCGGGATCGTGGGTCACTTCGCCGCCGTTGCGCAGGTGGCCAGACATGTGACAAGTGGCGCAGGTCGGGGCGGCGGAGTAGTCCTGCCCCAGGACCCAGGTTTCGCCGTCGAGATTCAAATCGTCCTTCAGGTCGCGGTAGGCGACGCCGTGCTTGGATTCCTCGAAGATCTCCTTCTGCGGGTGGTCGGGGCCGAGATGGCACTTACCGCAGTTCTCCGGCTGGCGGGCGCGCCGGGGCGAGAAGTCGTGGCGGCTGTGGCAAGCGGAGCAGGAGCCGCGCGAGCCGTCGAGGTTGAGGCGGCCGATGCCGGTGTTGGGCCAGGTGCCGGGGTGGAACAGGGGCCGGCCGTTGTCGTTGCGGACGATCTTGCCCACTGCGTCGAGGTTGGTGGGAAGGCCATCGGCATCGGGTGCCAGATCGTCGACGGTGATCATCTCGCCGTCGGTCGACTGCAGGGCCACCTTCGAGCCATGGCACTGCTGGCAGCCGGAGAAGGCGCTGGCAAAGCCGTTGACGCTCTCCACCGCCTTGCCCGGGGTCGGCGAGTGGGGATTGAAGTTCATCCGCGCCCCTTCCACTGTCTCGGCCAGGAAGTTGTCGAGCGAAGCCAGAATATTGCCACCGGCGGCGTGGTGGCTGGCGGCGAATTGCTCGCCCTCCTTGGTGTGGCAGCGCGAGCAGTCGCGCGGCGTGACGATGGTCGCGATGGTGACGCCGTAGTGAGGGAAGGCGTCGGCATCTTTCTCCGCCGCCTGATGGCATTCGACGCAGGCGACACCCTTCTCGGCGTGGGTCGAGCCCTGCCAATGGTCGACGATCCCCGGGTTGGCCTGCACGTGGCAGTCGACGCAGGCTTTGGAGCTCGCCGGCACTGCGACATGGGCCTCTCGGAGACCCGCCTCTTCGGCCTTGCGGGCCGTCTCCATCCATTGGACGAAGACCAGGGAGAGCAGGAACAGCCCGCCGAGGGCGGCGATGATCAGACGCTTGGTTTCGAGTGTCATGTCAGGTCCTCGTGACTGTTTCTGGCGCGATGGCTCACTGTCTGCAACGGATCAATGTCTGTAACGGATCAATGTCTGACGACCGCTTCCCAGATCGTCAGGGCGACGATGGCGAAGACTCCGGCGATGCCGATCCACACGCTGGCTTCTTGGAAGCGGGTCTTGCGGCGGATCCAGTCGTCGATAAAGGGCCAGGCAAACATGGTGAAGACGATGAAGCCCATGCTGAGCACCGCCGCCGTGCCGGTGAACAGCTTGAGCCAGCGGAAGGCCACGTAGAAGAACCACTCCGGCTTGATCACTTCCGGGGTGACGAGCGGATCGGCCGGCGGTCCCATGGTGGCGGGGAAGATCGTCGCCAAGGCGCTCAGGACGATCATCAGCAGGAGGCCGATCATCAGCTCGGTGTAGAGGTGGTCGGGGAAGAAGTTGAAGGTCTTCTTCGGGCCGACTTTCTCGTCCTCGAACTGAAACTCAGTGATGCCCTGCAGGCGGATGATCATGATGTGGATGGCGATCAGCAGCACCATCGTGGCGGGCAGCACCGCCGCGTGGAGAACGAAGAAGCGCGACAGAGTGTGCTCGTTGTAGGTCTCGCCGGCGAGCATCATGTTTTTGATGAAGCCGCCGATGTACGGCACGGTGTCGGCGATGTTGGCCCCTACCGTGGCGCCCCAGAAGCTCAGCTGCTCGTAGACCAGGCTGTAGCCGGTGAAGCCGGTCATCAGGGTGCAGATGAGCAGCAACATACCCACCATCCAGTTGATTTCGCGCGGCTTACGGTAGGCGCCGGTGAAGTAGACCCGCATCTGGTGCAGGATCACCGCCGCGATCATCAGGGTGGCGGCCCATTTGTGGACGCTGCGGATGTACCAGCCGAAGGCCGCTTCCTCGGTGATGTAACGCACCGAGTCGTAGGCCGAGGCGGCGGCCGCTTCGTAGTAGAAGGCGAGCAGGATGCCGGTGATGATCTGCACCACGAAGAGGTAGGCCGGGGTGCCGCCGAGGGCGAACCACCAGCGCTTCAGGTGGTAGGGCACCGGCTCGTTGGTCAGCTCGCGTAGCTGGTCGCCGGAAACCGGCAGGCGCTCCTGGACCCATTGGGCTGCGTTGGGCATCGCTCAGGCCTTCTTCT
>JBCCEF010000045.1 GCA_039030395.1 Acidobacteriota bacterium | reverse complement strand
GCTCGTCGCCTGCAGCAGCACGGCGCTCTCGGTCACCTGGGGGTGCGCGGCGAGCGCGGCCTCGATCTCGCCGAGCTCGACCCGGAAGCCGCGCAACTTGATCTGGTGATCGACCCGGCCGACGTAGTCGACCACGCCGTCGTCACGCCAGCGGGTCAGATCGCCGGTGCGGTAGAGGCGCCCGCCGGGCTGCTCGGCGAACGGATCTGGCACGAAGCGGCCGGCGGTGAGCCGTGGCCTTTGCCAGTAGTTCCGCGCCAGGCCATCGCCGCCGGTGAGCAGCTCGCCCACCTCGCTGGCCGCCACCGGCCAGAGGGATTGATCGAGCACGAAAACGGTGCTGTTGGCGATCGCCGCGCCAATCGGTACCGTTGCCGCATCCTCGGCGATCTGCCGCACTTGGTAGCCGGTGGTGTAGGTCGTGTTCTCGGTCGGCCCATAGACGTGGATGAAACGTCGCGGCGAGCCGTTGCCGAGCATGCGGCGCATCCAGGCGGGATCGGCCGTCTCGCCTCCCACCATCAGGTTGTCGATGTGGGCGAAAGCGTCCGGTGCCTCGCGGATCGTTTGGTTGAACAGGGCGGTGGTGAGGAAGAGGGTGTTGACCCGAAAGCGGCGCAAGGCGGTGGCGAGATCGTGCGGAACCAGGCTGGTGTCGCGCGGCACCTCCACGATGCAGCCGCCGGTCAGAAGCGGTCCCCAGATCTCCAGGGTGGCGGCGTCAAAAGCGGTGTTGGCCGCCTGACCCACCCGGTCTCGGGGTGAAAGGGTGATGTAGTTGGTTTCGAGCACCAGGCGGGTGATGCCGCGGTGAGGGATGCCGACCCCCTTGGGGCGGCCGGTCGAGCCCGAGGTGTAGATGATGTAGGCGAGGCGATCGGCGGCGGTGGCCTCGGCATCCTCGAACGACCCCGTGATGGCCCCGTCGAGGTCGCGATCGGTCGGCTCCTCGAGCCGTCGATCGAGAACCATCACTTGGACCGAGCTTGCAGGCAGCTCGTCGATCAGAGTCGATTGGGTGACGACGACTTTGGGATCGGCATCGGCCAACATGAAGGCGAGGCGGTCCGGTGGATAGGCCCGGTCGAGGGGCAGATAGGCGCCGCCGGCCCGGAGAATCCCCAGCAACGCCACGACCAGATCGCAGCCGGGCTCCAAGAAGACGCCGACGCGATCTTCCACTCCGACCCCTAGGTGTCCTAACCGGTGCGCCAGGGCACGGGCGCGGCGGTCGAGCTCACCGTAGCTCAAGCTGTGGTCGCCATAGACCGCCGCCACCGCTTCGGGTCGCGCCGCCGCCTGCTGGGCGACCAGGTGCTGCACCAGGGCGCGGCGCGGATAGGCCGAGGCCGTATCGTTCCACTCCACCAGCAGCCGATGACGCTCGACTCTAGATAGCCCCTCCTGTGCTCTCATCCCCGACCCCCTTCAATCTCCCACACCTTGAGGTATTGACTCCGGACTCGGCTTCTTGCGGCCTCGCAACCTGCGGGCGAGGAGCGCTCGCTTGGCGTCCGACAGATCGTCACGCCGTCCCGACACTTTGGCTCTCAGCTTGGACTCGCTACGTTTCTCGTCTGCCAGTGGATCACCGGCGTTCGTTGCCGGGCGGGTTGGCGCGGCCTCCTGGGCCAGCCGTTCGGCGGCGGCCCGCAACCAGCGCTGTTCCTCGTCCTCGGCGAAAAGGGTTATGTCCGCCAGCGGTTGCTCCGGGTCGGCCGCGACCGCGTCGAGCAAGCGTTCGAAGCGGCCGACGAAGCCCTCCATGGTGGCGGGCTCGAAGAGGGCGGCGTCGTATTCGAAGTCGCCGGCCAACGACTCGGCGGTCTCGGCCATGACCAGCGACAACTCGAAGATAGCGGGGTGGCTACCGCCTCCCTCGTTCGGCCCGTCGTCGGCGGTGAGCGGTTCGAGTTGCAGATCGTCGAGATCGACCGGCTCTTGCGGTACGTTCTGGAAGGTGAAGAGCACCTGGAACAGACTCTGGGTGCTGTTGCGGCGCTCCGGCCGCAGCTCCTCGACCAATTTCTCGAACGGTAGATCCTGATGGGCGTAGGCGCCGAGGGCCGCTTCCCGAGCTCGTTCCAGGAGGGTGGCGAAGCTCGGTCGGTCGTGGAAGTCGGCGGGGATGGCGAGGGTGTTGACGAAGAAGCCGATCAGCCCCTCGATCGCCTCGTGGTGGCGGTTGGCGATCGGTGTTCCCACCACCACCTTGGCGGCGCCGGTGTGGCGCTGGAGCAAGGCCTGTAGGGCCGCAAGGAGGGTCATGAAAAGAGTTGTTCCGCGCTGGCGCGATAGCTCGCGCAACGCCTGCGACGTGGCGGCCGAGAGGGTGAAGGTGCGATGGGCGGCGCGCGAGGTACTGTTGGCGTCGCGCGGGCGATCGACCGGCAGGAGCCCGGCCTCGGTCGTTTCTCCGAGGGTCTGGCGCCAGAACGACAGCTGTTCTTCGAGGGCCTCGCCGTGCAATCGCTGACGCTGCCAGGCGGCGAAGTCGGCATATTGGATCGGCAAGGGCGGCAAGGCGGCGGGCCGTCCGCCAACAGCGGCGTTGTAGAGCTCCCCGAGCTCCCGCACCAGGATGTCCATCGACCAGCCGTCGAAGACCGCGTGGTGGTTGCCCAGCAAGACGACATGATCGTCCTCGGCGAGGCGCAGCAGCTGGGTGCGGAAGAGGGGGCCCCGCACAAGGTCGTAGGGCTGTCGGTGCGCAGCACCGATATGGCGCGCGAGCTCGCGGCGGCGGGTCGGCTCGGCACCGAGGCGAGTGAGGTCGATCAGCGGCAGGGGGTGGTCGCAACAGGCCGAGATCACCTGGTGGGCTTCGCTGCCGGAGCTGGCAAAAGTGGTACGCAGCACCTCGTGCCTGGCCACCAAATGGTCGAAGGCCCGCCGCAGAGCAGAGGCGTGTAGTGGACCGCGGAAGCGCAGGGGCGCCAGCGAAGCGTAGCTGTTGCCGCCAGCGGAGAACTGGTCGAGAAACCACATGCGCTCCTGGGCAAAGGACAGGGGCAAGGTCTGGTCGCGAGCAATGGGGCGGATCGGCTCGCCTGCCGCTGTCCGTTCGCCGCGCCGCTCGCGATCGATCTCGGCCGCCATCTCGGCGACGGTCGGCTGCTCGAAGAGCCAACGGGGTCCGATGGGCAAGTCGAAGAGGTTGGCCGCCCGCGAGGCGACTTGGGTGGCGAGCAGCGAATGGCCTCCGAGGTCGAAGAAGTTGTCCTTCAGGCCCACTGAGCTCTGTAGGACATCGGTCCAGACCCCGAGCAGAATCTCCTCGGTCGCCGAGCGCGGTAGACGGGACGTGTCTTCTCGCGGGCCATCCAGAATCAACGGGCGGTGCGCGAGGGCGCCGCGGTCGACCTTGCCGGACGCAGTGAGGGGCAAGGCCTCCAGCCACTGAAAGCTCGATGGCACCAGGGTGGGCGGCAGACTCTTTTCCAGGAAGCTGCGCAGAGACTCGTTGTCGGGCTGATCTTGGCCCGTCCCTTCCAGCCAGGCCACCAGCAGCCGTGCGGCTGGGTCTTGGCGGCCGCCTGCTGAGGGGTCTCCGGCGGCTGCCTGTGGCGTTTGAACCGTGACCACGCCGCCGCGGATGGCCGGATGTGCTCTGAGGGCGGCTTCGATCTCGCCGGGCTCTATACGCACGCCGCGCAGCTTGATCTGGCGGTCGCAGCGGCGTAGGAAGAGCCAGCGTCCGTCAGCCAGGCTTCGCACCAGGTCGCCGGTGCGGTAGAGGCGCTCGCCCGACCGACGAGAGAAGGGATCTGGCAAGTACGTGACGGCGGTCTGGCGCGGCGCTTCGAGGTAACCGGCGGCGAGGCAGACGCCGCCGATGAACAGCTCGCCGGGCGCACCGATCGCCACCGGATCGAGCCGTTGATCGAGGCTGTAGGTCCGAGTGTTGGCGAGCGGGCGGCCGATGGCCAGGCTACCACCGTCGACCACCACTTCCGACACCGTGGAGGCAGTGGACGAGTCGAGGTTGCAGCGCCCGGCGGTGATCAGCACGCAGGCCTCGGTCGGCCCATAGATGTTGAACAGATCGATATGGCGCAGGGGTGAGGCGGCGAAGTTTGCCACGAGCTCGGCGGAGACGATCTCACCGCCGCAGAGTAGTCGCTTCAAGCCGGTCGCTCCCTCCAGCCCCGGCTCCTGTAGGAGCAGATTGGCCATGGTGGGAACCATCACCAGGTTGTCGATCCGGCGTTCGGCGAGATCGCGAGCCAACACGGCGGGATCCCGTTCGCAGCCCGGGCTGCCGAGCACCAGCCGGCCGCCGGTTGCCAGCGGCACGAAG
>JBCCEF010000044.1 GCA_039030395.1 Acidobacteriota bacterium | reverse complement strand
CAACGATCAGCTCTGCTTTGCCCGGGCGACCCCCGGATTGATCGCCTACTTCTCGCGCTTCAACTCCTTCCACCTGCTGTGTGTGTACTTCAACTTCCACACCGACGAGGACCGCGGTCACATCTACGGCGCCCTCGATCCGACGATCCAGCCACCGACGTTGTAGACCAACATCCCAGCGCCCGCCGGGCATGAATGCCCGGGCTATGAAAGGCGCCCGCTGAGCGGGCTTTCTGGCTAAAGCCAGCTGCCTGAAACCGCGGCTTCAGCCGCGAAGCCCCGCAGGGGCGCCTTCTATAGCACGGGGGTTCACCCCCGTGCTGTTTCCCGGCTCTCCAGTCCCCAGGAAGGACCGTCCGATCAGCCCCGTAGGCGGGGCAACGCAATCCAGGCGCCGCCTAATCCGTGACCGAATCGTCCACGGCCGACGCCGGCTCGGCCGCAGGCGGTGGACCCGGCAGTTGCATCTTGCCCGTGCGGACCCGCTGCGGGTGATCACCCACCGGCACGCTCGCGACCTCCTTCTCTTCGTCCCAGGAGATGACGGCGACACGATCCTGTTCACTGACCGAAACATAGCAGTGCAGCCCGTTGGCACTTTCGGTCGACCAATAGGGTTTGGGTCCGATGGGAATGATCGTGTATTTGAAGGTGTTGCGGTGCACGATCGCCGCATAAGCCGACATGGTGCCCGCAACGCATAGCTTGGTACCGGCATGGTTCATGGCGATGCCGTGATGCGCCGAGTTCAGTTGGTAGTCACGATAGCTCAACTCTGCGACCTCTTGCGGAACGGGCAAATCCACCTTGCGCGTGATCCGATCTTGCTCGACGTCGTACTCAAAGAAACCATGAAAGAGGGAAATTTGTAGGTAAACAAATTTTTCATCGGGCGCGATCGCCATCGGCCGGACCGCTGAGTCACCCCAGGGGAAGCCGAACTCTTCGAGCTTCTCGCGCATATCGACCCGACGGATGATGTCGTAGGTCTCAGCGTCGACAATCTGAAAATAACGTTTACCTTTGATCCAATCGAACAGCTTGGAGGTCGTCGGCACGTACACCTTGCCGATACTCGCGTGGTAGACCCGCTTCCCATCCTTCGAGTAAGTCGACTCGTGGGGCTGATCGCCAGATTCGAACTCACCGACGATCGTGCCGGTGGCGGTATCGATCGCCTGCACCTTGCCTGCCGTCGAGGCGGAGACGAGAAAAATCTTTCCATCCGGGGAGATCGCCGAGTGATCGGAGCGATGCCCATCGATCTTGGTCCGCCAGACAATCGCCCCGGTCTTGACGTCGATCGCAACGACATCGGCGAAGCTCGGACGGGAGACATACATGTATTGCCCATCGTGCGAGGTAAACATGTCGTCGACCAATTGATTGTTGCCTTCGCCGATGACATTTCGGATCAAGCGGAAGAACAGGCGCCGGATGCGGCTGGAGTTCACTTCTGCCATGCGCTCTTCGAAATCGGGCACCACGTCGAAACGCTTCAGCACCTCGAACGTCGTCGGATCGAAGACGTCGGCCGTACCGTCCCAGTTGTTGCCGACGACGACCACATCCCGGAGCACCGTCGGACCCGTGGTGGGGCCGACCGAACTCAGGTCTGCCACGGGTCGCACCGAGGTGTCCTTGGCCGAGAGTCTCAGGAAGAGGCCAAGGAGGATCAGAAGCAGCATCAGCAGGACGGTCGCGGCTTTGTGGGACTTGATCCAGTCGACGAGGTTTCGGGCCATCGCTATCTACTCCGATCCTGCGACAGGCCGACTCGATGGGCGACCGATCCGAGGATTCTCGATTGCGTTGATGATCGAGTCAGCCTAGCCGAGAGCGCGAAGGGTCGCAAGATCGTCTCTCACTCCGACTCGCCGGACGGGGGTTCTTCCTCCTCCAGACGATTCAGGATCAACCCCTGGAAACGGGGTCCGCCACCTTCGAAGAGCCAGCCCAGGTGAGCACCACAGCGGCCACAGACGGAGTAGCGCCAGGTGCAGCCGGCGAACCAGCTGTGCTCGACAGTCGCCTCGCCCACGGCGACGACACCGGGGGCCTCGGCAAAACAGCCGAACCCGAATTCGAAGCCAACAGGATTGGTCCGCCGGTGGACGTGCCGTCCTTCGATGGCCACGCGATGCTCGTCGGCGGTGACCGCCTCACCGCAAGCGCGGCAGAGCAGACGCCGCGGGACCGAGCGACCGAGCACCGTATCGACCTGGTCGTAGGCCCTCGCGTCACCCGTTGGTGACGCGGCGCCACGTCGCAGGCACCAGGCTTCGGTCTCGACCGCCGGCTCACGGCCTATCACGAGACGCTCGGTCACGAGACTGTTGCTCACGGGACTCTTTCTTGCGCTGCTTGAGAGCGATTTGAATGGCAGACACCAGGGCAAGGCCGAGGGCCGCGAGCCACTTCCAATGGGGAGGATAGTCCGAATCGGCGCCCGGCTTGGGCTGCACGACGACCGTCGTTGCCGGATGGGTTTTGTTCCAGCTCGACCAATCCGTCACCGTCGATTCCAGCACCTCTAGGGTCCAACCGGCCAGCGGCCCGGCGATGGCCCGGTGGTCGCGCTGACTCCACAGAGATCCGCTCTGGCGATCGAAGAGCACCATGACCTGGCGCCACAGCTTGCCGGAGACGCCGAAGCGCAGCACCTCCTGATCCGCTGTCGGGCGAGCGTACACGACGCTCGTTTGCGCCGCCGGTCACCAGGTGACGGCGATCGGCCTGCCTCCGAGCCGATCGTTGACCACCTCGCGCCAGTCCAGCAGGCGCAGAGGGTAGGCGCGCGCTTCACCGCTCACGACGATTCCGATTACCTTCTCGCGCAGAATCATGAAGTCGGCTTGCTCGGCTTCCGCAGTCGGCGGCTCGTCGAGAGCGCGGATCGTGTCGGGCGGCAAGACAGTACGGACCGGGTGCCCTTCGACGGACACGACCTCCGGCAGGTCGAGGGCCCCCTCCGGCGGAGACTGCGCTGCGATCGGTGGCTGAAGCGCCAACCTCAAGCCGATCGCCAGCAGAATCCATCGACCTGCTGATCTGGCGCTCGGCCTTCCGTCTTTCGCCGGTACAATGCCTCGAACAGCGTTCCGCATCATGCATCCAATCCACACTCGCAAGACTGATCATCGCACGATTGGCCGCCGGAGGCTCGCTTGAAGGATCTGCAGACGATTCTCGAACGCGCCCACCAAGGCGCCCTCGATTTGCGCGAAGGCGACGTGGCGCGCTACATCCCGGAGCTGGCGAGGGTCGATCCGGAGCGCTTCGCTCTCGCCCTCTGCACGGTGGAGGGTGAGGTCGTCAGTATCGGCGACGACGCCCACGAGCTGACCCTGCAATCGCTCTCCAAGCCCTTCGTCTACGGCCGCGCCTTGGAACGCCTCGGCGTCGCAGCCGTGCGGTCGCGGATCGGCGTCGAGCCCAGTGGCGATGCCTTCGACTCGATCATCCAGCTCGATGGCCAGAACCGGCCACACAACCCGATGATCAACGCCGGAGCCATCGCCGTCTCCGGCCTTTTGGCCGAGCATGGTGAAAGCATCTCCAGCCTGCTCGAAGCGCTCGGCGACTACGCCGGGCGGCCCCTCACCGTCGACGCCCCGGTCTATCTCTCCGAACGCACTGCGGGCCACCGCAACCGCGCCATCGCTCACCTGATGCACCACTTAGAGATGCTCGCCGCACCGGTGGATCCGACCCTGGCGCTTTACTTCCAGCAATGCTCGGTGCTGGTGAGCTGTCGCGACCTGGCGGTGATGGCGGCCACCCTGGCCAACGGCGGCTGCAATCCGCTCACCGGCGCTCAGGCAATCGCATCGCCCCTGGTGCACCACGTGCTGACCGTCATGCTCACCTGCGGCTTTTACGACGCCGCCGGCCGCTCCGCCTTCGACGTCGGCCTGCCTTCAAAGAGCGGTGTCTCCGGCGGTGTGGTCGCCGTCGCCCCGGGTCGCCTCGGCATCGCTGCCTTCTCGCCGCGGCTCGACGCCCTGGGCTCCAGCGTCCGCGGCGCCGCCGCCGTCGCCGACGTCGCCCAGGCCCTCGAGCTGCACCTGCTAGAGCCTCGCCCGGTGAGCGTGTCCTCTGCAGCCGCCAGCCAGCCGGCCGAAGACACGGCCGCTGAAGATCCCGAGGCCGACCTCACCGCCGCCCTGCACGCCGTCCACACCGAGCTGCGCTCCCTCGATGGCGGCGAGGTCGCAAGCTATCTGCCACCAGCGCCACAAGGCTTCGCTCTAGCCGCCTGCACCATCGATGGCCAAGAGATCGCGGTCGGCGATGCCGAGGCGCCCTTCTCCATCCAATCCGCCGCCAACCCTTTCGCCTACGGCCTGGCGATGGACCTGTGTGGCGTCGACGCGGTGCACCGGCGAGTCGGTGTGGAGCCGAGCGATAACCCTTTCAATGCCATCCATTTCGATCCCCGCACCGACAAGCCCTTCAACCCCCTGGGCAACGCCGGCGCCATCGCCGTTTGCTCCCTGATCCCTGGCGACCCCGCCGAGCGCCTCAAGCGGATCCTCGCCGGCTTTGCCGCCCTGGCCGGCGAAGAGCGCCTGGTGGTCGATGCCGCGGTGCTCGATGCCGAGCACAAAGCCGGTGGCCGCAACCGCGCCATCGCCTCCCTGCTACGCAACTTCCAGCTGGTCGACGATGAAGCCGCCGCCCTCGAGCTCTACTTCCAGCAATGCGCCATCCGCGTCAACTGCCGCCTGCTGGCGCGCCTAGGCGCCACCCTGGCCAACGCCGGCACTCAGCCCCTCACCCGCCGCCAGGCCCTGCCGCCGGAGCTCGTCCGCCACGTCCTCTCCGTCATGCTCACCTGCGGCCTACACGACGAATCCGGCCGCTTCGCCTTCGACGTCGGCCTGCCGGCCAAAACCGGCATCTCCGGCGGCATCGTCGCCGTCGTCCCCGGCCGCATGGGCCTCGCCGTCTACTCGCCGCCGGTCAACGATCACGGCTCTAGTGTCCGCGGGCTGGCGGCTTTGCAAGCGTTGTCGGAGCGGTTG
>JBCCEF010000043.1 GCA_039030395.1 Acidobacteriota bacterium | reverse complement strand
TCAAAAGCTCTCCTCCTCGAGGGCCATGAGCGGTTTGCTTCCTGCCATGATTTTGGCGAAGAGGGCGGAGTTTTCGGGGAGGATTTTGGTCATGAAGAAGCGGGCTGTTTGGATTTTGGCGTTGTAGAACGTGGCGTCGCCGTTGGCTCCGTTCGCCAGCTTCTCTTTCGAGACCTTGACCATCTGGACCCACATATAGGCGAGGGTGACCAGGGCGAAGAGGCGGAGGTAGTCGACGGAGGCGGCCGCCGCCTCATCCGGGTTTTTGAGGCCGGCCTGGGCGATGTGCAGGGTGACCTGCTGGAGGCGGGAGAAGGCTTTGGCCATGGGGAGAACGAACTCGGCGAGGTCCTGGTCCGCCTGGTGCTCCTCGATGAACGCCATCACCGGATGGAAGACGCTCCGAAGCAGGCGGCCGAATTTTTGCGGCAGCTTTCGGCCGACCAGGTCGAGGGCCTGGACGCCGTTTGCGCCTTCATAGAGGAGCGTGATGCGGGCGTCGCGCATCAGCTGCTCCATGCCCCATTCGGCGATGTAGCCGTGGCCGCCCATGCACTGGATGCCGAGATGGGCGTTGTTGAAGCCCTCGTCGGTGAAGTAGGCCTTGATGACCGGCGTCAGCAGCGCAACCACGTCATCCGCCGCCTGGCGCGCCTCGGGATCCGGGTGCTTTTCCGAGATGTCGAGCTGCATGCCGGTCCAGTAGGCGAGCGCGCGGCCCCCCTCGCTGAACGCGCGCATGGTGAGCAGCATGCGCCGCACATCCGGATGGACCAGCAACCTGTCCGCAGGTTGATCCGGTTCCTTGGATCCGGTGAGTGCCCGGCCCTGGCGCCGGTCCTTGGCGTAGGCGGCCGCGCTTTGGTAGGCGGTCTCGGCGATGCCGAGGCCCTGGATGCCGACCTCGAGGCGGGCGTCGTTCATCATGGTGAACATGGCGCGCATGCCGCGATGGGGCTCGCCCACCAGCCAGCCTTTGGCGGCATCGAAGTTCATCACGCAGGTGGCGGATGCCTTGATGCCCATCTTGTGCTCGATCGACCCGCACGCAACGCCGTTGCGTGGGCCGGCCTCGCCGTCATCGTTCGGCAGGAATTTCGGTACGAGAAAAAGGCTGATGCCCTTGATGCCGGCGGGCGCGTCCGGGAGGCGCGCGAGCACCAGGTGGATGATGTTCTCGGCGAGATCATGCTCGCCCGCCGAGATGAAGATTTTTGTCCCGGAGATGGCGTAGCTGCCGTCGTCGGCAGGCTCGGCCTTCGTTCGAATCAAACCGAGATCGGTGCCGCATTGCGGTTCCGTCAGGCACATGGTGCCGGACCAGCGGCCCTCGACCATCTTCGGCAGATAGGTGTCCTTCTGCTCGTCGGTGCCGTGCTTGATGATGGCGTTATACGCCCCCATGGTCAGGCCGGGATACATGCCGAAGGAGAGATTGGCGGAGCAGACCATCTCGTCCACCAGGAGGCGCACGGCCTTGGGCAGGCCCTGGCCGCCATAGGCGGGATCGGCGGAGAGCGCCGACCAGCCCGCCTCGGTGAATTGATCATACGCGTCCTTGAAGCCCTCGGGCGTTCTGACCACGCCGTTCTCGAAGACGCAGCCTTCCCGGTCGCCAGGCTGATTGAGCGGGAACAGAACCTCTTCTGCGACCTTGCCCGCCTCCTCGATGATCGCATCGATGGTGTCGGCGGTCGCCTCCTCGTAACCGGGCAGCGCCGCGAGCTTCTCCACCTCGAGGAGCTCGTGGAGCACGAATTTCATGTCCCGCTCGGGTGCGGTGTAGACGGTCATGGTCCTGGTCTCCCCGTCAATTCCGAAGCGGCTTGCCGGTCTCGAGCATATGCTCGATCCGGGCGAGCGACGCCGGTGTCCTGATCAGCTTCATGAAGGCCTGGCGCTCCAGCTTCAAAAGCTGGTCGTCGGTCACGGTCTCGGTGATGTCGGTGTCGCCGCCGGAGAGGATGGTGGCGAGTTCCGTGGCGACCACCTCGTCATGCGGCGTCGCTTTGCCCTGCAGGCGAAAGCCCTCGACCGCCATACCCATGGCGATCTTCGCCGTCGGCCCCGGCAGGGAAATTTCCTTCGGCTCCGGTGGCTGGTAGCCCTCGACCATCCCGAGCGCTTTGGCCTTGGCATCGGCGAGCAGGCGATCGCGATTCATGGTGATGCCATCGCCTTCGCGCAGGAACAGCTTTTCTTTGGCTTCGGCCGCCGACTTCGCCACCTCCGCCATGCCGATCGTCTCGAACACCTTGGAGATCGCCGGCATCGGCCCGCCGGGGCGCTTTTCCCTGGTCATCCAGCGCTGGACCATCTCGGTGGAGCCGGTCCAGCCGGGGATCACGCCGACGCCGACTTCGACCAGGCCCATATAGGTTTCGCCGCAGGCCTGGATCGCATCGGCATTCAGGCAGATTTCGCAGCCGCCGCCGAGCGCCATGCCGGACGGGGCGGCGACCACGGGGAAGGGTGCGTATTTGAGTTTTCTGTACGTTTTCTGGCCCTTCGCCACCATGTCCTCGACCATCGGCCAGACGGCGGTGTTCGCGGCAAAGAGCGCGAGGCCGATATTGGCGCCGGCCGAGAAGTTCGAGCCCTCATTATAGATGACCAACGCCTTCATGTTTTTTTCGACATGGCCGATGGACTTGGCCAGCAGGTCCAGAACGTCCGGATCGATGGCGTTCATCTTGGTGTGGATCTCAAAACACGCGACCCCATCCCCGATGTCCCAAAGGGACGCACCGCCGTTCTTCAAGAGCGGTTTTTCTTTAACCCGCTTGATGTCCTCCAGAAGGGTCACGCCTTCGGGCCGGACAACATCCGCATACGCCCCATCCACGGTCAGATATTGCAGCCGCCCCTCTTCCACCCGATAGAACGTCCCATCCCCGACCTTCTCCAGGATCGAAGGACAAGGTACGCCTGAAGCTGCTAGCTTCTGGCGGAACCAGGCGGGGCCGATTTTGTCGAGGAGCTCGAAGGGACCCCATTTCCACGCATAGCCGAGCCGCATCGCGGCATCGATCTGGGTGATATCGTCGGCGATCTCGCCCACCAGGGAGGCGGCGTAGGCGAGCGTCTTGCTCATCACCTCCCACGCCCAACCCGACGCGGGTTCGTTGACGTCAAAGAGCGCGCGCGGGCCGCCTTTGCGCGCGGCTTCGACGCCTTCGAGGCGGGGTTTTTGGGCGGTGGCGTATTCGCCTGTCGCGAGGTCCATCGCCTCCTTGACGCGACCGCCACCCTCCCTGTTCAGACGATAGAAGCCGCCCTTGCCCTTGCGCCCGGTATAGCCCGCCTCGATCATCGCCTCGATCCGCGGCAGCGGCTTGTCGATCGCATGGAAGCCGTCGGCCGACGGCAGGGCCTGGCGCAGGCTGCCGGCGACATAGGGAAGCAGATCGATGCCGACCAGATCGGCCAGGCCAAAAATCCCGGTCTTGGGGATGCCGAGCGGACGGCCCATCGCCGCGTCCGCCTCCTCGATCGGCAGGTTCATGGCGAACGCCTCGGTAAAGGCGGCCTGCATCCAATAGACGCCGATGCGGTTGCCGACAAAGCCCGGCGTGTCCTTGCACCGGATCACCGTCTTGCCCAACATCTTGTCGCCGAAGGAGGCAACGGCCTCCAGCGTTGACTGGTTCGTCGTGGGGCCGGCGACCACCTCCAGAAGGCGGAGATAGCGGGGCGGGTTGAAGAAGTGGGTGATCAGAAAGTCGCTGACGAGCGACTCCGGCAACCCTTCGGTGAGCTTCGCGAGCGGCAGCGTGGAGGTGTTCGACGACACGATCGCGCCCGGCTTCTTGACCTCGGCGATTTTTCGATAGAGCGCCTGTTTGATCTCCAGATTCTCGACCACCACCTCGACGATCCAGTCGACGTCTTTGAGCTTGTCGAGATCGTCCTCGAGATTGCCGGGCTCGACCAGCTTCATCGCACGCTTGCTCATGAACGGAGCAGGATCGGCTTTGGCGGCCTTCTTCAGCGCTTCCTTCGCTAGGACGCTGCGGTCTTCGGCCCCGTCCGGGACAATGTCGAGCAAATGTACGAAAAAACCGGCATTGGCGATCTGGGCGGCGATGCCCGATCCCATCACGCCGGCGCCGATGACGGCGGCTTTTTGGATTGGCGCCGGCCGCCCGCTGCCAACCCCGGCGCCGGATTCTTGGATTTGCGCCGGCCGCCCACTGCCAACCCCGGCGCGTGCTTCGCTCTGCATCAGACCGCCTCCAGCACCGTGGCGATGCCCTGGCCGCCGCCGATGCACTGGGTGGCGAGCGCGTATTTGCCGCCCTCGCGCTTCATCACCGCCGCCGCCTTGCCGGTGATGCGCGCACCCGTAGCGCCGAGCGGATGGCCGAGCGCGAGCGCGCCGCCGTCCAGGTTCACCCGGTCCTCGGTCATGCCGAGGTCCTGCATCGAGGCCAGCGCCTGCGACGCGAAGGCTTCGTTCAGCTCGACCACGTCGATGTCCCCGATCTCCAGACCAGCGCGGGCAAGCGCCTTCTTGCTGGCCCCCACCGGACCAATGCCCATGATCTCCGCCTTGCAGCCGGCGACCGCCGCCGACTTGACGCGGGCGAGCACATCGAGGCCGTGCTTCATCGCGTAGTCCTCGGTGCACACCAGGCAGGCGGCAGCCCCGTCGGTGAGCGGCGAGGCCGTGCCGGCGGTCACCGTGCCGGTCTCGTCGAAGGCGGGCTTCAGGCCGGACAGCGCCTCCTGGTCCGTGCCGGGGCGGATGCAGCCGTCTTCGCTGACCTCGTGACCATTCGCCTTGATCGACACGATTTCATCGTGAAGACGGCCTTCTTTCTGTGCAGCGGCAGCTTTGGCGTGGCTCTTGACGGCGAATTCCTGCTGGTCCTCGCGGGTGATCTGATACTGCCTTGCGACATTCTCCGCGGTGATGCCCATGCTCATATAGGCCTCTGGATAGCTGTCCATCAGCTTGGGGCTGGGCAGGGGGTTGTAGCCGCCCATGGGCACGCGGGTCATGCTCTCGATGCCGGCGCAGACGAAGGCGTCGCCCGCGTTCATCTGGATGGCGCCGGCGGCCATATGCACCGCCTGC
>JBCCEF010000042.1 GCA_039030395.1 Acidobacteriota bacterium | reverse complement strand
CGTCTCGCCTCAGTTCATCCGAGATGGCCTCACTTCCTTCCTCTGGAATCTGCCATTCGTCCATCAGGTGAGCGCGAGTCTCCGGCTGTCGGCCGGCGAACTTCATGGCCACCGCCAGATCCAATAAGTCGGCACCGAGCACTTCGAGCAGCCGCAGCAGCGAGGGAATCGAGGGTAGGCCGTTCCCCTGTTCGATTCGGCTGAGGGAACCCGAGGCCATCTCCGCCCTTCGGGAGACCTCCCGCTGGGTCATGCCGGTTTTCCTGCGCAGGTGGACCAATGCCTCGTGGATGTTCATGAGGTGCGCATTATACATTTGGGTCATCGTACCCTCAATCAGAAAAGCCAAATTTGTAAGGATTACCCCTTGACATCATCAGATTGATGATTTAAAAACATCAAAGCGCGCATCCCTCCGGGAAATTTGGCGGCAATTGGATGCGCGATGATGATTCTTAGTCAACTGATTGATGGAGTCATTGATCTGGGCAACCCGCCGCCCATGAGGCGCGGAATCGTGCGTGTTCGGAGGCGCAGGCCCGTGCAGATCCATCCACTGCTGACTTCATCGGGGAGGCCTTATGAACTACCGAGTCGTTCTTTCTCTATTCGTCTTGCTGCTCTCCACCTTTGGGGTTTACGCCCAGGAATCTCCTCGGGTCCCCTCGCTGGAAATCACTCGCGCCGACACCGGGGTGACGGTCACCGGAGTCACGCCCGGTGCGGAGGTAGTGCTTCTCGGAGTGGGCCGTTCGCGTTCCGGCTTCCGTCCGGTGCTGGAGACCTGGCCGGAGCTGCTGGCGGACGACAACGGCGATGGTTCGGTGACGCTCCTGTCGGAGATCCCGTTTCCCGAGCTTTCGGCGTGGGGTGCAGTGGACCTCGCGAGCGGTGAGACGGCGATCCTGGAGGTGCCAGACCTGGACGCCCTGCCGGTCCCGCTGCGCGCCTTTGCGTCGGACGGCAGCCGGGTGGGGCTGGCACGTCGGACGGTGGAGGTGCTGTGGGCTCGGCCTGGAGCGAAGGGCGAGGCGAAGGCTCGGGCCTCGGTAGGGACGATCGGGGACGGCGGTTCGGCGGACGCGGACGGCAAGCTGGACCGCCGGGTGACCTTCCGCCCCAGAGGCCTACGGCAGCTCGTCGGCCCCGAGGAACGAAACGGCGCCTTCGCCGGCGGCGATGTGCTGATCGTGGTGGATTCGGAGACGCTGGAGATGGCGGCGGTGACGGTGCCGGCCTCGGTGGCGGCGCCGGTCTCTCGTCCGGCGGAAGCGGGCCAGGCGGCGGGAGGTGCCCGATGAAGCGTCTCGCTCTCCTCGCCGGCGTACTCCTAGTCTTGGCTGTTCCCGTTCCAATGGCGGCCCAACAAGACCCCCTCGAAGCGCGCGGCTTCGACGCCGCGGGCACCTACGACTTCTCCGGGATCGACAGCGTGAACCTGTTCACGGGCGCGCTCCAGCTCACCCTTCCCATCGGTCCGCGTACGCCGGTCTCCGGCGGGCTTTCCTACGGCTTGACCCTGGCGCACAGCTCGAAGCTGTGGGACCTGGGAACGCGGCGCCGCGGCGACTACGAGATGCTAGAGGCGTACCCGAACCGGGAGGGCAATGCGGGCTTGGGGTGGATGCTCTCCGTCGGCGGCGCCTTGCTCTCACCTTCCTACACGATCGACCCCGGTCCGTGGCGCTTCGTGGGGGAAGACGGCTCGGTGCACGCCTTTTACCAGTCGCTCCACCTCGGCGAGCCCACCGGCACGGGGTACCTCTACACCCGGGACGGCTCGTATCTGCGCCTGTCTTCGAACGGTGCCGCACGGGTGGTGGAGTTTCCGGACGGGACGATCCGCACCTTCGTGCAGCGCGGCGCCAAAGGGCGCTGGGGGATGAGCCAGATCCGGGACCGCTTCGGCAACTCGATGAACCTGCGGCCGGTCGGCAACTCCTGGGTGTTGACGGACTCCGAAGGCCGGCGTCACGAAGTGGTATTCCAGACGTCGCCGACCACCGGCGAGGCGCGCGTGGACCGGGTGAAGCTCGAGGCCTTCGGCGGAGGGACCGCGATCTACGAGTTCAGCTACCAGACGGGCCGGGTGATCGACCGCCACTGCGACGACTTTCCGCAGTCCTCCTATCCGCCGGGGGACACGGATCCGACGGGGGAGCATGTGAGGGTAGACCTGCTGACGTCGGTGAAGCTGCCGGACGGCTCGAAGTGGGAGATGCCCTCGTACTACACGACCTGCGACGCCCTGGGCGGCGAGATCGCGGGCCTGCCCGGTGCTATCCGTCAGCTCCGGGTGCCCACCCGGGGCCTGTATGAGTGGACCTACGAGACGGTGAATTTGCCGGCCCGACAGCCGCACGTTGGCGGCAGTCTCAATGACCAAGAAACGTTGGCGGTGGCGACCAAGCGGAGGCTCGAAGTCAACGGCGGCTGTGCGGACTTCGATTGGTCCGAGAACTGCGCCTGGACCTATACATACGAACCAAAGTCGATCGGGGGCGACTTCGGCCGCGAGACCACCGTGACCTCACCGGCCGGGGACGACACGGTGCATCACTTCACGGCCAACCCTTTCTTCGCGCGGGACGACTCGCCGTCGTACCTCCGGCCCGGCTGGGACTACGGGATGCCCTACCGGCGGGGCCAGTCTTCGAACGGCAAGTTTCTCTCCCAGCAGATCTACGACGGCAAGCGAGGCAGCGGCGGAACTCTGCTGCGGGAAGTCTACGTGCGGTGGGAGCGGGACAAGCTGAAGCCCTACGGCAACGTGCGCGAGTCGTCGGACTGGTACGACTCGAACCGCCGGCCGCAGAGCCAGCGGGTGGAATACAAGGCCAACGGCAATCGGGTGACGGAATCCGTCTCGTCGGAGTTCGACGGCCTGGGCCACTACCGCAAGACCGTCACCTCGGGCTCCTCGGACCTGGGGCCGGTGCGCACCGTCACCACCGCCTACAACCCGTCGCGAGGCATCTACGAGGTGGATCCGATCACGAACCAAACCACCTCGAACCACAGCTACGCCTACCTGCCGGTCTGGATGCCCTGGTTGCTGAACACCTACACCAGCACCGTTGCCCAGCAGGGCAACTCCACCGTGCGCACGGACTTCTGTTTCGAAAGCAACACCGGCTTCTTGAAGCGTCAGCGACGCTTTGTGGGACCGAATCCGAGCGCCCGCGACGTGATCACCGAGCGGACGCGGAATGCTGCGGGCAACGTGACCCAGGAGCGCACCTATGGCGGTGATCGCCAGTCGGTGAACCTCGGCGCAAACCTCTGCACCCTTTCGCTGCCCTCGACTCCGGCCTACCGCCTGGCCCACACCTACCAGCACGGCCAGCTTGCCACCTCGCGCTACCTGCGCCCGGGCGGCGCCGTGCCCTCCGGGGCCGAGAACTACTTTCTGGTGGAGCGGGAAATCGACGAATCCACCGGTGCGGTGAAGTCCACCAAGGACCCCGCCGGCGTCAAGGTCCACTACAGCTACGATCCCCTTGGTCGGTTGACCCGCGCGGAGCCCACGGCGGGCAACGGCGCCTGGATCGAAGTCGACTACCTCAACGCCACCCCCAGCCGGGCGGCTCGGGTGTCGGTCTACCACCGCGCCAACGGCCAGCGGTCCGGCGCCCGGCTGACCGAGCGCGAGGTGTACTTCAGCGCCTGGGGCCGGGTGTGGCGAGATCTGGAAAGGTTGCCCTCGGGGGTGTGGAGCGAATCGGAAAGCGCCTACTACCCCAACGGCTGGAAGCGCTCCCAGACGCCGCGGCGAGAGGAGCCGGAGGACGGCGATCCCGACCCCGAGACGCTCTACTCGAACTACGACCCTTTCGGCCGGCCGAAGCGCCTCACCCTGCCGGACGGCAAATCGGTGACCCTCGCCTACCGGGGCGTGCGCGCCATCGCCCGTACCGTGAAGGTGGCCACCGGAGCGACCGGCGGGGAAACCTCGCAGACCACCACCGAGATCTACGACCGCTACGGCCGGCTGACGGAGGTTCAGGAACCCTCCGGTGCCGGCGGCGCTATGGTGGCCACACGCTACACCTATGACGTGGCGGACCGCCTCACGGGCGTCTCGACGCCGATCGGCGATGGGCGCCAGCAGGAGCGCGCCTTCGCCTACGATGGGCGCGGCTTCCTGCTGTCCGAGCAACACCCGGAGTTGGGCGTCGCCGGCGAGGGGACCCGGCGCTATGAGGGATACGACGCCATGGGTAACGCCCATCGTCAGTACGTCGGTGCTCAGAACGGCCTCTTCGATCTCGCCTTCACCTACGATCTGAACGGCCGGTTGACCGAGATCCGCGAGCACGGCGGCCTCCGGCGGCCGTTGAAAGAATTCGTCTACGGCGCCGAGCAGTCGAGCCACAACCGCTCCAAGGGCAAGGTGCTCCAGGCCATTCGCCACAACTACCACGTTCCGCCTTGGAATCCCCAAGCCGGAGAGGTGGACATCTCGGTCACCGAAACCTACACCTATGGTGGAACCGCCGGCCGGGTCTCCAGGCGCACCACGGCGGCTTCCGGCTTTCAGAGCTTCTCCCAGTCCTGGTCCTGGAATGACCTCGGTCTACCCACCTTCATCGGCTACCCGCAGTGTACGTTCTACCCTTGCACCGGCTCCTCGAACTCGCGCACGGTAGTCCATGCCTACGGCCGCGGCCGGCTGACCGCCGTGCCGGGCTACGCGGATTCGATCTCGTATCATGACAACGGCATGCTCGCAGAGATCGAGTACCCCAACGAGGTGGTCTACTTCCAGGACCGCGACCCCCACGGCATGAGCCGGCCGGGCTCGATCGGCCTGGCCTTGGGAGAGAGAATTGTCGAGCCGGAGCTCTACCTGGCCGCGGGGGCCGCGACGCACAACCTCCGTCTCGAGTACGACGGCTCCGGCAACATCAAAACCCTGGGGCCGGAGCGCTACCGGTACGATGCCGTCTCGCGGGTTGTCCGCGGCAGCCTCGGCGCTGGCGCCTACCAGCAGTACACCTTCGACCGTTTTGGCAACATCGGCACCATCTTGACGCAGCGGGGCCACGGGCCCGAAAGGCGCACCTACGCTATTGACCCGGAAACCAACCGCCTCGCGAGCGAGACCTACGATGCGGATGGCAATCAGCGCACCTACGGCACCGGCGGCTTGGGATTCTCCTACACCTGGGATCCGCTGTCGAAGATGAAATCCTTCCGGCGCAACAACGGATCACAGAACGAGATCTACGTCTACACCGCTGACGACGAGCGCCTGTTCACCCTCAACTCCGCCGTTTCGCCAGTAGAGGAAACCTGGACCCTCCGCGACCTCGGCGGCAAGGTGCTGCGCACCTGGGCGAATGTCGGCGGCTCGGCCGGCACCTGGAGCCACGAGAAGGACCACGTCTACCGCGACGGCCAGCTCCTCGCCTCCTGGAGCCCCACGGACGGACCGAGGTACTACCACCTCGACCATCTCGGCAGCCCCCGGCTCATCACCGACCGACATGGGCAGCGCGTCGACGGTGCGACCTACTTTCCCTTTGGGGAACAGGCCGGGCTCGAGGAGCCCTCGAACGAGCGCATGCGGTTTACCGGGCATGAAAGGGATCACCACGGTCCCGGGCAGCTCGATGATCTCGACTACATGCACGCTCGGTACTGCAACCCCATGACCGGGCGATTTCTGAGTGTGGATCCGGTGATAGGGCAGGCCAACCGGCCCCAGTCGTGGAACATGTACGCCTATGCTCTCGGCAACCCGTTGAAATGGGTAGACCCCACTGGGGAGACGGTGAACCTTTCCAGTCTTTCAGAAGAAGAGCGTGCCTTGTTGATCGCTGACCTCAACGCCTTTACTGGCAATACCTACGGGGTGGATGAGAACCTGAACCTGGTGTTAGAGGAGGCGGGAGCAGAAGGATCCCAAAAAGCCACCAATTTCTTGAACGACCTCATAGGCTCAGATGAACTCTATTCCGTCGAAGCCACGACAAGGAGCAGTCATGCTGTGCCAGAGGAGGGACGGGCGCTGGTCAATTTCCAGTCTTTCGATGACGCAAACTACCGGAGTGTTGATCCTAGAACTTTCAATCTGGGATCTACACTTATCCACGAGCTTTACCATGCCAGCTCCTCTCTGCACGACACTCTGGATGGCTCCGCTGAAGGGTTGTTTCCTTTGTCCCAGACGTGGACTGGACCTGTCGTCGATTTTGTCAACGAAATTCGATCGGAGAGGGGGCTGCCTCTACGTGACGCATATGTCTCCGTACCTGCATTCAAATCATCAAGGTCGATCATTCCGTTTACCCATGTCAAGCCCAAGAAGCCTGGCAAGCGAGTGCCCGTGACTCGGGTTCGACCCAACTAGCAGTGTGCTGAAAAACTCGGCAGCACCCTGTTCCTAGCCTAAAGGCGGGGCGGCGCCGTAAGTGCCGTGGACGGGGTGAGCGAGAAAACGTAGGTGTTTTCGGGTGAGGGGGCGTGCAGCCCCCTCACGAAAACGCGAGCAGGCCAGCTGAGAGGATAGGCCGAAGGCCTTTTTCAGCAATCTGCGAGAGAGACGAAGGAGTTCTCTATGGCAAAGAGATTCCTCTACCTGGTCTTCTTTCTCTTGATCTTCTCGGGATGTATATCCAGTCGAAGATCTGCGATCGAGCCGCTCCCGGGGGAGTTGGTTATTGCCTTGATCGAGGAGGGAGATGCTCCGGTGGTAGGTGTCTTTTCCCTCAACGATTCCGGGAGACTTTGCTTCGAATATGTCGGGGGAAAGCGTAAGCGATGCAGGCTGGCGGATGCGGAAGTAGTTCGATCTGTAGTCTCAACCATCGCAACCGAACTGGAAGGGCACCATTCCAATGTAGAGGGAGTTCATTCGCGGCGACTCCAGATTCAGTCTGGAGATATGGCGCGAATCTACTCGGTCAAAGAGTGCCCGGAACAGTTGCTAGGCAGTTTGCAGCGGGTCGAAGCAATGTTCTCTCGCCATTTTGGATCCAGAGCAGAATCTCTTGGTCAATTCTTAGAATCCGCCGGCCCATCGGCCGAAACTGCCTTCGAATGCTGAATCCCCAGCACGTCGCTGCGGGGCTCAACGATACAGTCTCCGGAAAACTTGGGGCGACTCAGCCACCTCAATCCCCAGGTGGGTGCGGAAAACCTTGGCCTGAAATCTGGCATGAGCCTCTTCTTCGCGTAGACGCAATGCTCTGAAAAGTTCTATCAATTCGAGCTCGAGGTAGAAAGAGAGGCGGGCAGACGGAGGCGGCTCGCACTGTCTCAGGGCCAGT
>JBCCEF010000041.1 GCA_039030395.1 Acidobacteriota bacterium | reverse complement strand
TGGCCCCTTCCAGTGTGAGTACGGCACCTACGCCATCTTCCGCACCGACAGCTGGCTGGTGAACTATTTCAATTGGAACCCCTTCATGAATCCGGAAGAGAACCGGGTTCGGGTGGTCGATCGAGTCAAGAAGCGCCAGCCCTTGCTCACCGACTGGACTTTCCTCACCAAGGACGAGTTCGTACCCTGATGCCGAAACCGCTCGCCGCGCGCGACGTCCCCGCCTTCTCCACCGCCTGCCACTTCATCGATGGCCGGGCGGTCGAAGGTGAGGGCGACGCCTTTTCAACCCAGTTTCCAGTCACCGGCGAGCCTTTGATCGAGCTCCGAGCGGCGACCCAGGAGCAGGTGGGGGCCGCCGTTGCGGCGGCGCGGCGCAGCTTCGATGACGGCGTGTGGCGCGGCCTATCGGCGGCCGAGCGCGCCGAGATCCTGCGCCGGACGGCCGAGATCCTCGAGTCGAGAGCCGACGACCTGGTCCGTCGCATCCTCTTCGACAACGCCAAGACGCTGCCGGAGGCACGGATCGACGTCCTGGCGGCGACCTCGGCCTGCCGCCGCGAAGCGGAGCATGCCGAGAACGACCGCGACCTCGAACTGCAGGCCGAGCGCGGCGTCGAACGCCGGGTGGTGCGCGAGCCGGTCGGCGTGGTCCTCGGCCTGACGCCTTACAACGCACCGTTGATGTTCGCCGGCATCAAGGCCGCTCCCGCCCTCGCCGCCGGCAACTCGGTGGTGCTCAAACCCTCGGAACGAGCGCCGCTGTTGACCGTCGAGCTCTGCCGAGCCGCCGCCGAAGCGGGTGTGCCGCCGGGGGTGCTCAACCTGGTGCACGGCCGGGTGGACGTCGCCGCCGACGCCGCCGGCCGCGACGAGGTCGACCTGATCACCCTCACCGGTGGCACCGCGGCGGGCAGCGCGGTGATGCGCACCGCGGCACCGACGATCAAGAACCTGCTGCTCGAGCTGGGTGGTAAGTCGGCCAACATCATCCTCGCCGACGCCGACCTCGACCGCGCCATCCCCGCGGCTGCGGCGGGGATCTTCCGCAATGCCGGTCAGCGCTGCTTCTCCGGCTCACGGCTAGTGGTGGAAGAGTCGGTGGCCGAGCGCGTCGAAGAAGGTGTCGCCGCCATCGCCGAGAACCTGCGCCTCGGCGACCCCTTCGACGAATCGACCCAGGTCGGCCCGTTGATCGACCAGCAGGCGGCAGCCGACGTCGAGGCTTTCATCCAGCGCGCGGTGGCGGAAGGTCTGCAAACTGCGGCCGGCGGTCGGCGGGTCGACGAGCTCGCTCCCGGCGCCTTCTACCGGCCGACCGTGCTGCTCGGCGCCAAGGCCGGCGCCTACGCCGCGCGCGAGGAGATCTTCGGCCCGGTGTTGACGGTGATCCGTGTGGCAAACGCCGCGGAGGCGGTTCGCGTCGCCAACGCGTCGCGCTACGGACTGGCCGGCGCGGTGTGGAGCCGCGACCTCGACAAGGCCCAGCGTGTCGCCCGGGGGGTGCGCAGCGGCTACCTGTGGATCAACACCTATGGCGCCGTCTTCGGCGACGTCCCCTTCGGCGGCTACGGCCACTCGGGCATCGGTCGCGAAGCCGGACGCTGGGGCTACGAGGCTTACACCGAGCTCAAGACGATCATGCTCGATACCACCGGCGGCACCACCGCTCCCCTCTTCGAACCGTGAACGGAGACAGCATGCGAGGCGCACTTCTCTTCCTTCTCTCGATCGGTCTTTTGATGCCGGGCAGGGCGGTCTTCGCCGACGAGCTGAAGGATCCCCTGGCACCCAAGACGAGTCACGACGAGGCGCTGACGTACCAGCTACACACCGCCACCCTGATCGCTCACGGCCTCGACGAGGTCAAGCGCTTCTACGCTGACGGCCTCGGCCTCGAGCTCGAAGGACCGATCGACGTCCCGAAAGCGGTTCGCAAAACCCAGCGTAAGCTTTGGGGCATCCCGAAGGGGATCACCTGGCAGCTCTACCGGTTGCACCGGCCCAAGGTGGCGCAGACGGTGCAGGTCCGCTTGCTGGTGCTCGATCAAGAGACACCGCGGATCCACACCACCTGGGACGCCCGCGAGCCCGGCCCGTTCTCCCTCGGCTTCCCCACTGCCGAGCTCGAGCCCTGGGATAGCGCCCTGCGCGAGATGGGCTTCGAATCGATGAATCCGATGTCGCGCTACGAGGTGCCGCGCCCCGACGGCAGCCGCTACGGCATGCACGAAACGATCTGGAAGGCGCCGGACTTCATGCACACGGTGACTCTCTCACGGCGCAATGGCATGCCGCAGCTCGGTCCGATCGACGCTGAGACCGGTCGTGGCGGCCCGGTCTACTCGGCCCAGAGCATCGAGCAGTCCGACGACGTCCTGGCCTTCTACACCGACGTCCTCGGGATGGAGCTGCGCAGCGATCGCGAGTGGAAGAGCCACGGCTCGAAGGGCGCCCTGGCGGTGCCCGACGGCACTGTCTTCCGCTTCTCCATCGTCTATGCCCCCGGCGCGAGCCACGGCCACCTGCTGTTCATCGACTTTCGCGACGGTGCTTTGCCGTCCTCAGGCGTCGCTCCCCGACCCCCGAACCGCGGGCTGACGGCGTGGACCTTTCCGGTGCGCGACCTGGCCGAGATCGAGCGCCGAATCGCCAAGGCCGGTGTCGAAGTCGTCGGTGGTCCCGTCGATTACGACAGTCCGTTACTCGGTGCGCATCGGGCCCTGACCGTGCTGGCACCCAATGGCTTCCTGGTCGAATTGATCGAGCTTCCGAAGGAGATAGTGGAGCCGCAGAGGTAGTGTCGACCCACGGGCGCATCGAGGCCGCGACGATCACCGCTACGGACCTGGCGGCGACGGAACACGCCTGGACCCGGCACCTGGAGTACACCGTGGCGGATCGGGGGGCGATCGATACCACCTTGGCGACCACCTGGGGCGCGCCGAGCCAGGCCGGCCAGGACTACGTGCTGCTGCGCCCGGCGAGCGGTGCCGATGTCTTTATACGCTTGGTAGAAGGTAGCGCTCCTGCGGACTGCGCTCCACGCCGCACCTTGGGATGGGCCGCCCTAGAGCTCACCGTCACCGACGCCGATGCGCTCTGTGCCCGCTTGCGGCACAGTGAGCTCGAGATCCTCGGCAAGCCGCGGCTGCTCGAGAATCTCGCTGCCTTCTACCCCATGCAGATCGCCGGGGCAGCCGGTGAGGTGATCTACCTCAACGAGGTGCGCGACGACCTCCCGACCGTCGATCTGCCGCGCGCTCGCAGCCCGGTCGACCACCTGTTCATCGTCATCCTCGGCGCCGCCGATCTTTCGGCGGCGCGTGACTTCTACCGCGACCGGCTGCGCTTCGAGATCGACACTGTCTACGAGGTTCCCTACACCATGATCAACCAGGCCTTCGGCTTTGAGCCCGATCGCCGGCATCGCCTACTCACAACCCGAGTCGGGAGACGAGTCAATGTCGAGATCGATCAGTATCCGTCCGAGGCGACGCCGAGACCGAGCCTCGAAGGCATGCTGCCACCCGCCATCGCAATGATCTCCTTCAGCGTCGATAACCTGGCAGCACTGGAATTCACGCCCGCCGGGACGCGCCTCGAGCCGCCTTACGCCGGTCGCCCCTATGCCGTTTGCCGCGGCGCAGCCGGCGAGTTGATCGAGCTCATCGAGGCAGCCTGATGTCAGAATCCCTCGCCAGCCCCAGCTACGTCGTCATCGGTGCCTCCGATCTGGCGAAAAGCGCGCGTTTTCTCGGCTACTTCGGCTTCATGAGCGCCTCCTCTAGCACGCTCAGCGCGGCCGCCGCCACGGCACTCTACGGCCTCGACCAACCGGTAGAGGTGCAGGAGCTAGACGTTCCCGGAGCGCGGCAGGGGCGAGTCCGCCTCGTCGCAACGCCGCACCCACCGCGTAGCGCAGGGCCCTACGACGCGCGACCGGTGGCCATCGATCTCTACACGCGCGACATCCATCGCAGCCTGGAGATCGCCGAGGCGGCGGGTGCCGAGCTCGGTGAGCTGGTGGAGTACGACCTCGGTCCGCTGGAGATCAAAGAGGTCGAGGTTATCGGCCCCGATCACCTGGTGGTCGTCTTTCTGCAGGTCAACAAGCTGCGTCCCAGTGTGCTCGACCACGATCACGATCGGCTGCACTCCGAGGTCCACAGCATCGTGATGTCGGTCCGCGACGCCGAAGCTGCTCTGCCCTTCTGGACCGGTCCGTCCGGCCTCACGACCCTGATCGACGCCAAGATCGAAGGCCCGATCATCTCCCGCCTGATGGGCCTGCCGCGGCCCAACGTCCCGGTGCGCTTCATCCTCTTGTGTGACGAAGCCTCCAACCCGGCACGACTGGAGCTGCTCGAGTTCTTCGAGGATCCCGGCGACGAGCTGCCGAACTGGCCGCTGGCGGCGGGGCTACAGGGCCCCGGCTTCGATGTCGCCGATCTCGATCGAGCGCAGGCGGTGCTGACCGGAGCGGACTTCGGTGCGGTCACGCTGGTCGAGGCCGGCCGGGCAGTCAGTGCCGTGGCACCGGGCGGAGTCCGTTTCGAGCTGCGAGAGCTCGCCGGCTAATGAACCGCCGCCAGCTTGCGGCGCGCCTCGGTTAGGAGCTTCTCGACCTCCTCGCGATCGGACACTTCGTCCGCCTGCTCCAGATAATGCTCCAGATCTTCCAGACCCTCGGCATCGCCGGCATGGATCCGAAAGACGCCACGATCGCGCCAATGGTTCAAGTCCTCGGGCTCGAGCAAGACGAGCCGCTCGATGACGCGTTTCAACCGGCGCAAATCCTGCTTCTGGAGATAGATGGCGCGCAAGTTGTGGTGCATGCGGGCCAGCACCTCTCGCGGACCGACCGGACGCAGCATCTGAGGACTCAAGGGGACTTCAGTCCGCAGGACCCGGCTCACGATGTCGGCACACTCGACCCGAGTCAGGATCCGTCCTTCGTCGAAAGGATTCAGCAAGAGCTCGGTATGGCGCACATGGCGGACCACGAAGTGACCGGGCAAAGCGACGCCCAACAAGGGAATCTCGGCCCGCCGCCCGACCTCGATCAGGATCACTGCCAAGCTGATCGGGATCCCCAACTTACGTTCGAGCACGTCGTTCAGGAAGCTGTTGCGCGGATCGTAGTAGTCGTCGGTGTTACCACGCAGGCCGACGTCGCGATAGAGAAAACGGGTCAGGGCTTCGAGCCGCTCGTAGTCGCCGCTGACACCCGAGATCCGGCGCGCCACCTCTGCCCCCATCTCGTCGAGACGTTGTAGCCAGGGATCGACGTCCAGGTCCGGGTATTCCAGGCCGGCAAGGAGAAGGGCGGCTCGGTCGAGCTCGATCGTCTCCCCCAGCCCCTCGATGACTTCACGAAATCGCATCGCACGAGTGTATGGCGCGACGGGGCGCAGCGCTACCCCAGCCGCGGCCCAGTCAAGGCACGAGCACGACCTTGCCCATCACCGCCTTGCCCTCGAGTAGCTCGTGCGCCCGGCCGGCCTCGGCCAACGGCAAGGTGGTGTGGATCTGAGGGCTGATCTCCCCCTTCTCGACATGTCCGAGCAGCTGCTGCAAGGAGCTGGCGAATTCTGCCGGTGGCACGCTGTAGAGGACAAAGAAACGGACCCCGGCGGACCGCCCGGCATGCTCGAGAATCTTCTGGCCGATATCGGCCTGGGGTGGGCCACCGGCCATACCGAACCAGATGATCTGCCCCATGGGCGCCAACATCTCGAAGCCCGAGGCGAAGCTCTCACCGCCGACCGCGTCGAGTACCACGTCGACCCCACGGCCATCGGTCAGCCCCTGCACCCGCTCGACGACGTTCTCTTCGTTGTAGTTGATCACTTCGTCGTAGCCATGCCGCAGCGCGTACTCGACCTTCTCGGGGCTGCTGGTGGTGCCGATGGCTCGGATGCCAGCCTGGCGGCAGAGCTGTCCGGCCGCGGTGCCGACGCCGCCGGCCGCGGCCCGCACCAGCACCGTGGCGCCGCGCTCCAGCTTGGCCATGCTGTGCAGCATGTGGTGCGCGGTGAGGTAGATCACCGGCAAAGCGGCGGCAGCGGCAAAATCGACCCCATCGGGGATGGGGGTGACCGAGGTCTCCGGCAGGGTCACGAGCTCAGCGTAGCAGGAGCCGCCAAAGCCGACCACACGCTGCCCCGCTTGCACCGAAGTGACCCCCTCGCCGACCGCCGCCACGGTACCGCTCGCTTCGAGACCGGGGATGACTGGAAAAGGCGGCATGCCGGGATAGATCCCGCGTCGCACCATGGTGTCGGCAAAATTGACCGAGATGGCCGCCGTGCGGATTTGCACCTGACCGGGCCCAGGTTCGGGTCGGTCGATCTCGACGAGTTGTAGGGCATCGAACGATCCGGCTTCGTCGACTCGTATGGCTTGCATCAGAAGCTCCTGGTCAAGATCTGTTGGTTGTTTGGGCGCCGCTCGGTCTCGATCGCGCTTATAATGTATTAGACCTAAGACAATGTAAAGCGCCAGACAATGTAAAGCGGAACCCGAACCCATGAGTGAGCTCGAAATCCTGCAAGGCCGTCTGGTCTATCGCAAGCTGTCGACCGGCGTCGAACGCGGTCGGGAAGATTGGACCCTGACCTGTAACCGCGACGGCAGCCGCACCCTGCGCTGTTTGGCGATGACCGACGATTCTCGCTTCGTGCGTGACGTCACCTACACGGTCGGTACGGATTCGCGGCCGGTCGATGTCTTCGTTCGCTTGCAGGTCGGTGAGCGCCGCATCGGCAGCGGCTACTTCGCCACCGATGGCGATCGCCTGCGCGTCGTCACCGACGGCGAGGCGAACGGCCGATCGCAGCAGGTGGTGGCGATCCCGCCGCGATTCCACATCATGACCCACGCCGTGATGCTCGATGGCTGGACGTTCTGGGCCTACGATTCCGACGCCGGTGGCGAGCAAGTGCTGACGGTCTACAACACCTCGACCCGTTGGGACGGCACCGATGGACCCTTAGGGCGCGTCGAGCCGCTGCGCGTCCAGTTGCTCGGCGAAGAGGAGATAGAGGTGCCGGCCGGGCGCTTTGCCGCGCGCCATTTCCGGGTGGCCTCCGACGTGCTCGACGTGCCGCCTTCGGACATCTGGGTCACCGGTAAGGACAACCTGCTGGTGCGCTATGTTTGGCAAGAATTCGACCTCGAGTATGTCCTGCAATCTCTACCGTCTTGAAAAGCTCTACCGTCTTGAAGAGCTCTACCGTCTTGAAGAGCTCTACCGTCTTGAAGAGCTCTACCGTCTTGAAGAGCTCTACCGTCTTGAAGAGCTCTACTCCGTGGGTGCCAGCACGAAGACCTCGTCGTCGATCGGCTCATCGACAGTGAAGCGCTGCCAGCGGATGTCGTTGGTCTTGACGCCGTCGTAGTAGAGCCGGACGCGGGTCGGCTGGCGGAAACGCGGCGACTCGTGCCAGGCGAACTCCGAGTACAGCCGGTGGTGCCAGCCGCGCGGTGTCTCGAAGCCGACCATGCGGATGCTGAAGTCTTGGCGATCGACCGCGAAGAGGGTCTGCGAATCCGCCGGATCGGTGACCCGCACGAAGTAGCACTCGTGCCCTTCGATCTGATCGTCGGCCAGGCGCTCGACGGTGAAGCCCTCGTCGAGGGCGAAACGGAAGATGCCAAAGCCGAAGGCCGCCGACCAATCGCGCTGTGCTTTCTCCGGCGGCACCCGGCCGTTTTGATCGTAGGTGTGCTCACCGTCGTAACTGATCTGGAAGATGGCTCGGTCGCCGGCAAAGGCATCGAAGCGCACCTTGCCGTTGGCGCGATGGGCCTCGGCAGACGCTCGCGGGAAGACCCGCCACATGTCGTAGCGATCGGCAAGGGTGACCTGATCAGACTTGCCCTGTTCATAGAGCGTCGCCGTCCCGCTCAATCGCAAGGTCGTGGGTCTTCGCCAGGCATCGCCGCCAGCGGCTTCGATCGCCTTCCGGACGATCTCCCGGGCGCCGAGCTCTTCGCCGACGATCTCAAGTGGCCGTCGAAATCGACGAACGCTCGTTCGTGGAAGTCGAATTCTCGACCGTCGACGAATTTGGGCTCGGTCGTCTCGAGTCCCAGCGCTTCGATCCGGAGGAAATCCTCATCGATATCGGCCGAGCGAATCACCGACGCGGTCTGGAACGGCACGCCAGGTCGCGGCAGTTCCATGCCGCGGACCTCGGTCAGGGCCAGCGTGCGGACCTGCTCCGATCCGGCGCTCAGGGTGGCGAAGCGCAGCTTGGCCGACGGATCGAACCGAAACACCGGGTAAGAGTAGGAGTCCGGCGAGGATTCGGAGATGCGATCCAGATCGAAGCCAAGGATGTCGCGATAGATCGTCAACGCCCGATCGATGTCCGCGACCACCAAGTTGACGCGCTTGAAGTAGGCCCCATCGTAAGCCTCCTGCGCCGCCGCCGATGACGCGATGGCGAGGGCCGTGATCGATGCCAAAGCTCGCAGCGTGCGGGGTATGGGTGAAGGCTGCATCACAGGTCTCCTCCGACTCGGATCAGGGCCTTGCCGAAGAGCTCGCGGCTTTCGGAGGCCCGGTGGGCCTCGGCGGTTGCCTCGAGCTCGAAGACCCGGGTGACGGGAATGCGCCAGCGACCGCTGCGCAGGGCGTTGTGGATCTCTGCCTTCTCTGCGCCGGTGTGTCGCGACCATCGCTCGCATCGCCACCATCAGTCCTCCGTCTGGCCGCTGTCCGCGGTGTGCTGCCCCGGGTCCCAGCCGAAGGGTGCCAGGCGTTCTTCGGCAAAGGCGCGCGGTGGGCCTTCGAGCTCGGTCGCCAGGGTCGCGTTCCAGCGGTTGAGGAATCCGAAGAGCGCCACCACGCCGACGAGCTCGATGATCTGCACCTCGTCGAAGTGCCGTCGGAGCTCGGCGAAATCGGCGTCCGTCACCGCTGCG
>JBCCEF010000040.1 GCA_039030395.1 Acidobacteriota bacterium | reverse complement strand
GTCGAGCGACACCGCCGGTGAGGTCGTGCCCGTCACCTTCCGCTCGCGCATCACCGAGCTCGGCGTCTTCGAGCTGTGGTGCGCCGCCACCGAGGGCGACGACGAGTGGAAGATGGAGTTCAGTGTGCGGGAGAGCGGCGCCTAGTGTCCCGTTTGCTTAGAACCTTCAGAATATCTCCGGGGGCCGGATGGGTTACGCATACCACTGGAAAACCCCGACATAGTCCTCCGGTGGAAAGAGGCCGGCGGCGATATCCGCTCTGGCCGACTGAAAGGCATCGCGACCGACCAGGCGCTCGAGGAAAAAGCGGGCTCTGATGAGCCGAATTCGCGGGATGTCGGCTGCCATATCGGGGCGGGTCTGGGCCAGGTTCACGACTCCATCCAGATCTTCCGGGTTCTCGGCGTTCTCCACCAGATTGTTCAGGATCGGATCCGCCACACCATCCGCACAGGGGTTGTGGACCAGCAACTGGCCGCCGCCGACGAAGTAGGTATGGTCCTGTTCGACTTCGAAGTTGTAGACCACGAAGCGCCCCTTCTTCGTAACGATACGGCCGATCTCGGCGGCCTCGCCAAGAAGGCGGCGCAAACGATCGCCAACCACCAGATCCGCGGCTGGCACCCACTGGCGCCCCTCGACCCAGAACGGATGCTCCGGTGTGGTTTCGATCACCTCGCTGCCGACCGTCAACTCGATGATCTGCGAGACGTGGCGGCTGAAGACCTTGGTGACCGGACGCGAATCGATCCGCCCGCTGGTCTCGTCGAAGGCGCGCACCAGGGCGCCGACAGTGACGCCTTCGATCGGCGAGGAGCGATCCGCCAGCGCGACTTCGGTACCGGCGCGAAAACAGCCCGGTGCGTCGTCGTCCTGGGTGCCGAAGTCATCCAGCTCGACGTCGCCCAGATCGTCGGCGCTACCGGCCAGCTCAGCGCCGGCGTCCTCAGCCCCCGTGGCGGCCGCGTCGCCGGCGCCGGTGGCCGCGGCATCGGCGGAGGCATCGACCGCAGCGTCGGCGCCGGCGGCCAGGGCGTCGCCGACGGCGGCGCCGATCCCCGCGGTCACTGCCCCGACGGCCAAACCCACCGCCTCGGCACCAGCGAACCCCCCGATACTGAAGTTCTTCAGATGGGTGGCGGTGTACACCTCGCCGCTGATGCCGGCACCGATCAACGCACCTCCGGCCCCCTCCACCGCGGTGCCGGCTGACAGCACGTCGACCGCCACCCCCGCCACCACCTCGGCGGTGCTGACGACGAAGCCGGCAATATCCTTGAACAGATCGCTCAAGCTGAACTTGCCGGAAGGATCGACGAAGTCGATCGGGTCGTCGCCATCGAAGAGGTAAGGGCTGAAGAATTGATCGGCTGGATCGGTGGAGTAGAAACGACCGAGGCGCGGGTCGTGCAGGCGAGCGCGGAAATTGTAGAGCCCCGTCTCCCGGTCGAGCTCCTGACCGGTGAATAGATAATTCACCGAGTCGGTCGCTCCGGCGCTGCGCAGCAGGCCGCCGAACGGCCTGAAATCGTAGGCCGCAACGACTTTTTTGTCGGCCGCGTCGACCACCACCCGGGTCGACTTCTGGTGATCCTTGATCACATAAGAGAGCTGGCCGTCTCGGCGTACGGCCAGGAGGCCGTTGGGCTCGTGGATGTAGAGGATCGTGTCCTCGGTCTGGCCGCCGGACACCTGTTCGATCAGCGGCCTCCCGACCACGTCGCGGAGATAGATCCTGCTCTCGGGCGCGCTCCCCCGGACGGATTTCATGATCCGCTCATCAAGGTCTCCATACAGGAAGTCGACGGTCGTGTCCGGCGCCACGTCGATCGTGGTGGGCCTTTGCGACAGCGGGTCATAGGCCAGGCGGGACAACGGCTTGCCGAGGTCGCCGGCTCCGCTTGCCGAACGGGTCACGTTGCCGTTCGGGTCGTAGGCAAACTGCGCTGCGGCGCCGCCATCGGTGTTGAGCACCCGGTTCGTGTCCTCGACGTAGCGGTAGCTCGCCTCGTCGCCGCCTCGCGTGAGCGCGACGAAGTTGCCGTTGCCGTCATAGTCTCCGACTTGCAGGCTGCCGGCTTCGATCGGTGTGTTCTGGGCGCTGGTGAGCCGATCGGCCGGGTCGTATTCGAACTGGTAGGCGTAGCTCGCCGGCGAGCTCTCCCAGCTGAAAGCGTCTTCGATCCGTGCGATCCGGCCGTTGAAGTAGCCGTCCTCGCCGGTCTCCTCGGGGGTGTAGAGCAGCGCCTCGCTGAGAAAGTCGTCGCGCAGGGTCCGCAGCCATCCCGGCGAGTTGTATCGGTACTCGCGCTCGATCGTTTGTGCGCCGCCGTTGTTCAGGCTCTCTTGGCGGCGTCGGCCGTCGGCGTTGTACCCGATCATGGCGTAGAGGTCCGGTTGCGTGAGGGACGGCCCGACGGCTTGCAGGAGACCTCGGTCGTTGTAGGTGTAGAGGACTTCGGTCGGGCTCTGACCCTCCGCGGTGAGGCCATCGGGATAGATGATTTTGAGGAGGTTGCCCAGGTCGTCATAAACGAACAACGAGGTGTGTGGCCGACGACCGCCGGGCGGTTTTGTCGAATCCCCACCCGTCACCCGGATTGTCTTGGAGATCGGGTTACCGAGGCTGTCATAGGTATAGTTTTCGACCACGTCTGCCTGGCCACGCACGCCATTGTTGCTGGCGACGGCGCTCACGCGGCCGATGGCATGGGGGGTCGCGCCGTCCCCGTCGTAGGTGAGCTGCTTGCGCCAGGTGGGCGGTGTGGGCGGCCAGTCCGGCTGCGCGGCTCGCGCCGTGAGCTCTTGCTCGTTCCACTCGAACGCCAGGTAGCCTTCCTCGATCACGCGGCCGAGCGGATCGTATTTGAAATAGAGGATGTACTGCGGCGAAGCCTGGGCGCCGTTGCCATCTTGCTGGAAACGAAGCCTGCTGCTGGCATCGTAGATGAATCGTGAGGGGAGGCGCTCGAAGCGGCCGCCGGCCTCCACGCCCTGGTCCGGGCCTTGCCGCCGGACCAATCGATTGCGCGCATCGTAGTGCCGTGTCGTCACCCAAGCTTCGGCGTGGGTGCCGGCGGGCGGGTCGAAGAAATTCGGTGGCCGAACGACGGTCGCGTTACCCGCCGCGTCATATTGGTAGACCACCGTGACGGGGGCCTGCCCGGTCTCCATCAGGGTGCGTTTGGCGATCGTTCGCTCGAGCTTGTCTTTGAGAATGAACGTCGTCTCGCCGTTCGGGTCGACCGTCTTTTTCACCAGGTATTCGGCCGCCGGCAGTTTCAAGTCGGCGAAGATGCCAGTGGCCGCATTGGTCAGGTAGCTGTAGCGAAAGGTATGCGACTCTTCCGGCGGTTGCACCGGTGCGATGGCGAAGTCTCTGCCCGGTCGGCCCTTCTCGATCAGTCGGGCCAGCTCCGAGTCGTCGAGTCGCAGGCGGGAGAAGGGAAAACCCTGATCATCGGAGCGCCCGTCCTGACCCTGGTAATAGTCCGTCAGATCGCATCGCCCCATGGTGCCGAGCTCGGGGTCGATGGCTGTGGCGAAGCGCGGGCGGAACCCGAAGATCTGACCGGCGAAGCGCACGCTCTTGGTCCTGACCGTGGTCCGGCCGAGCGGGTCGTAGAGCAGCTGGCGTCCGACGAGAGCGTCCTCCTCGAGCAATTGAGTTTGCGTCCGACGCTTCGCGCCGTCGGTGAACGTCGTCGTGGCCAGGGGCTGCAGCAGCACCAGGACCTGGGCGAAGGCGACACCTTGATCAGTGGCGAAGAGGGTCAAGGCGCCCTGGATGGGGGGTTGGCTGGCCGACAACGAGGTCTGCAGAATCTGACGGCCGTCGAGGTAAAAGGTCGCCAGGTGATCGCGGGTGAGGAGGAGCCACTCCATCGAGGCTGCCGGAGAGACTTCGGCGCGATCGAGGATCGTGCCACCGGCCCCCAGCATCTGCCACACGGCGGCGCTAGCGTTCCACTGCACTGTCAGTGCCGCGCCCAACTGAATGCCGAGGTTGCCTTGCAGGGGCAAGCCGCGGTTGGCGACCACATGCACGTGGGCCGCCATGTCCCTCAGCCCGTCCGATGCCTGCAGGGTGACGGCATCTCTCGTCACTCTCTGGTGGGTCAGAGCACGCCCCATGACTTGCCAGGCGCTGGCCGAGCCCGAAGGCGTCCAGCGGCGCTGCCAGTCGGTCGTACGGAAGTCGTCGAAGGGGCCGCCGTTGCGGGCGCGCAGGGCCAACCGGCTGTTCGGGTCCACGCTGTTGAAACGGTCGGCGTTGCCGTCGCGTGAGAAGTAGCGCGACGAGAGGGAGGCGACGGTGTCGCCCGGTCGGGTCCTGGCGATCGGCCGCAAGAGCCTGTCGTAGAAAAAACGTACGGTGTCGCCATTGGCACCGAGTCGGGCGATCGGCCGGAAGGTCACGACGTCATAGACCGTGGCGGAGAATCGGCAAACCAATGGCAGGAAGACGAGGTCGTCGAGCAGCACGGAACGGGCAGCGCTGGCGTTGGTGGCCGTCGTCGTGACCGTCACGCCGGTGTCGCCGGCCGGCACGTCGAGGTAGATGAAGAGATGCTGCCAGGCCCCCCCGGTGTCGGGAATCTTCAGTCGCTGGGTTGTGGCGCCGACCCTCAGGGTCCAGGCGGCCTGTACCGCGCCGTCACCGGCCTCGGTCTTCACCCAGCAAGCGAAGACGTAGCGCTCGCCGGGGTCGGCGACGAACGAGTTCTCGACCCCCGGTCCGCCCGCTGGCAGGCGTAGACAACGCTCGCCGGTGTGCGAGTCCGAGGTGTCGAAGAGCGCGTCGAGCGAGCCCCTCGTCGCCGCCCAGCCCTGATCCTGCTCGTAGGGCTGAAAGCCGGTGTAGCTCGCGGCACGACCCGCCGCACGACCCGCTACATGACGCAGCAGCCGGGCGTTGTTGAACCGTGCCACCGGTCGCAGACCGGCGCTGTCGTACAGGGTCGAGGCCGCACGGCCCTCGGCGTTGGTTCGTTGGCTGATCAGGCCGGCGTCGGTGCGGCGCTCGATCTGCGAGATTTTCGTCCATCCGAGGTTGACGATGTCGGGATCAAAATCGAAGGCGGCCTTGGGGCTGCCGGCGTCGTCGCCTTCCCAAGCCCAGGTCTGCCAAGCACCCCAGCGTGGCGGGGTCGGGCTTGGCCGGGCGACCGCCGAGGGGCCCTCGGCGACCGTGTCGGTATACGTCGTCACCGAGCTGTGGACCGGTTTCTGGTCGACCAGCAGTAGCTTCTGGGCGATCGCATGCAGTTGACGCGCTTGCCGCATACCAGCGTAGGCCTCCCAGGCATAGAGGAAGCTGCTGGTGCGCTCCTCTGCCGTGCCGTTGGCATCGAAGTCGATGGTCGAGCGAGTGCGGACGTTGCCGGTCCGGGCGTCGTGGGTCAGGGTCTGGATGCGGGTGACCGAAGCGCTGGCCGAGACGGCGTCCGTATCATCTGCCTGATCCTCGCCGAGGCTGTCGATGGCATCGCTGAGCTGGCCCAGGCGGACGATCACGGCGTCGTCGAGCGCGCTGAAGCCGCCTTCTTGGTCGAGATCGAGGGTCACGGGCACCCACTGATAGTGCCTGGAAGCGACCTGGGTGCCGCTGCGGTCGAATCGCGTCAGGGTGCGTTGGAAGCCGTTGGTCAAGGAATAGAAGCGGTCGATCGGCTGCTCGCTGCTCGCCGGCTCGAGACCGTTGAAGTAGGTGTAACGGCTGCTGGCCAAGGTCTCGCCACTGGCCGGATCCAGCCGCCGAGCGCAGACTTTGGGGTACTGCACCACCTCGCCGGTCGGGTCGAAGACCGCTTGGGGGACGTCGTACTCGTAGGCCGTCCGCAGATCACCCTCACCGGTTTCGATCTCGACCCTGGAGACGACGGTGTCGCGCAGGGGGTCGGTGGCGGTGGTATCGAAGATGCGGTGCAACTGGAAGTGGCTGGTGTTCTGAAACTCGGTCTCGGCGGGGTAGGTGGCGAGGGCTCTGGAGCTGGCCAGGAGGGTGCCCGCTGCGGGCGGCGACTCGAATTTGGCGTCGGGGAACAGGGCCTCGATGCGGATGACGCCGTTGTGCAGCACCGCGACCGCCGTCGTCGGCGCCTGGCCGCCGCCTTCGGGTACCTGGCCGGCCAGATAGACCGGGCCTTGATTGCTCAACAAGGACTCGGGCACGCCCGACAGCTCGCCGATGCCGCCGAGCTCGGAATGCCGGTTGCGGAAGAAGACGCGCTGGCCCAGGGTCAGGTAGCGGTCGCTGAAACGGGGGCCTCGCGGCGGCGCGGCAACGGGAACGTCGGCGAAAGCGGCCAGCTTCCACTCGGAGGTCAGCACGTCGTACGTCAAGGTCTGATTCTGGGTGTATCGGGACCGGTCGGCGCCGAGGTGTGCCTTGAAGACCAGATCGTCGCTGACGCCGACGAAGTCGCTCCGCGGATCGAAGCCGGTCCTCTGCGAGACCCAGCGGCTGCCGTTGTAGCGGTACGAGCGGCCGCCGTTGACGACCGTGCTCTCAGCCACCTGGGTGGCCAGATCGTCACCGGTGAGAAACGTCTCGGCAAAGCCGGTGTAGCCTCTGGCCCAGCGGACGATGTGGATCGACGAACCGTCCTGCGTGGTGTGGGTTCCCGCCGCGAAGCCTTGCCCGATCTGCCAATAGCCGTTGGCGTACTGGCTGATCCACGGGAAGCTCTGGGCCGGGAAAGCATGCGACTGCCAACGCGTGCCCCCGTCGAGATAGAAGATCTCGTCGACCGGCGCGCCGTCGCGGTT
This sequence comes from Acidobacteriota bacterium, assembly GCA_039030395.1. NCBI lineage: Bacteria > Pseudomonadati > Acidobacteriota > Acidobacteriota bacterium. The sequence goes on along the minus strand of JBCCEF010000040.1, from coordinate 2,726 downwards.
GTCGGACACCAGCAAGAGGTTGCCGCGACCCGCCAGAGCGACGTGGTCACTGGTGGCCAAGGGAAAGCCGGGGGCGGGCGCCCAGCGGCCGCTTGCCGGAGCCTGCAGGTAGCTGAACAGGCGCGTGTCCCCGCCGCGGTGCAACGCGACGAAGCGGGTGCCGGCGACCAGAGCGGTCTCGTCGGGGAGTGGCGAGGCGTTGGCCGGCAGCTGCAGGCGGGTCACCCGCCATTGGCCGAAACGGTAGCGTGCCTTGTCGAAGATCTGCAGCAGGTTGGTGCCCGAGAAGTGGAGGCCGAAGAACGTCTCTTCCGTCACCACCTGGATGTGGTCGAGATCGAGATCACCACTGCCGGAGAAGGTCCATGCTCGCGACCATCGCCCGCCATAGGAATACACGTCGAGTTGGTACTGCTGGCCCTGGGATCCCTGGTACCAAAGGACGACGATGTAGTCCGGGCCGAACCACAGCCGCGGCACGGCGCTGCCCCAGCTGTCGCCGGACGGGCGCCGCGCCTCGAAAGCCAGGCTGAAGACGTCGTTGGAGCTCAGGTCGACGCTGTCGTAACTCCAGCGGACCTGCCCACCCTCTGGGTAGGTGACGCTCTCCAGCCGGCCGCGAGAGGGCGAATCGGCGGCGAGATCGTAGGCCATCTGCAGCGGTGGCAGGGCCTGGATGTCGCGCCGCGTTTGCTGCACCTGCAGCAAGTATCGCTTGACGAAGGGGGACAGCGCCGCGGCGCTCTGGCTGGGGGTGGCGTCGCCGTCTCCGGCACTGCCGCCGTCTCCTGCACTGCCGTCGGCGGCCTGGGGCGTCAGGTCTAGCGGCTGGGAGAGAAAAGCCAGGCTGTAGTCGGCGTCGGCCGGGTCGTCGGCGCCGGCGGGCAGGACGTCCAGGCGGCTCAGGTAGAGGGTTTCGTAGCGATCCTGATAACCCGTGCCGGTCTTGAAGGCGTTCGCGGGCAGGGCATGGGGCGGCAGGTACTCCTCCGGCTCCTTCGCCTCGTAGTGCAATCGCACCTGGCGGCCCATCGCATCGATCACCGTCGCCAGGTAGCTGGCACGGGTGTAGGTGTGCGGCGAGTCCGGTCGCCGCGGGGTGAACACCGGCACGTCGTCGGCCAGGTATCGGTAGCGGATCGTATTGCCGAAAGGATTCTCGATCCGGGCCAGATTCCAGGCCAGGGCGTACGGCGTCGGCGAGCCCTCGGGCTGGGTGCTGCTGCCGGCCCAATTGCCCCAGGCCATGCCCCGTTGGACGGTGTTGGCTCCGGCGACGGAGGTGCCGCCGAAGGTATAGACCAGGCCATCGTCGCGCCGCAAGGTCCACTCTTCGTCTTGCACTTGATAATGGAATTCCCACAGGGGATGCGTGCGCGAAGCGAAGCGAGCGACGGTGGATTCGCCGCTGCCCTGGGTGGAAACCAGAGTGAGTGGCTCGGGCTGACCGCCCTGGAAGAGAACGAAGCGACCCTCGAACCAGGTCGCCGTTCCGGGCGCGTCCAGGGCGATATAGTCGAACGGTAGGGTCCAACCGAGACCCAGAATGCCGGTCCGCGAGTCGAGGTTCCAGGTATCGACTTGGCGCCCGACATTGCTGCCATAGAGCGCGATGATTTGAAGATCCAGCCCGTTGGGCCCCGGGAGATCGACCAGTTTGAGAGACAAGTTGATGTCACCTCGGTAGAGGTTGACGCTCTTCGCAAGGTTGCCGAGCTTCGCGGCATCCAATTGAAAACCGCGCACCTGAGGCTCCGCCTGCGCCGGAATGGCTCTTGGGGAAGGGTTGTTTTGCATGGTCGCTACTCCCGTGGATCGTAGTGAGGTGGCTCAGCCCATGTGTTGCGGCGCCTATCGCGGGCTCTGCTCCGAACAGCAGAACCCGCACACAGAGAAGGCGAGGCCTCGAGCTTCGGTGCGAGGAGTCGCCTTCCCTGTCACAGTCTTCCCTGTCACAGTCTTCCCTGTCACAGTCAATTGCCGATCGCGAGGAATGAAAAAGAAGCTGCCAAGGTGGTCGGCCCGCCGGTCCCGATCGTGCCGATGTGCAGGGCTACCTGATAGGTTCTCCCTCCGGCACCGGGGACTTTGACACTCGGGTAATAGGACCCTAGGGCCGACTCGCTCAGGGCCGCGAGCGGATCGTTGACTGTCACGAACACCGCCGGCGTGTTATCGAAACCTTGCTCTAGAACAACGGAGTAGAAACCTGACGTTTGACCTGGGGCGATGGTGTCGATGCCCTGGCCGGTGAACGTGTTGGTTTGCGCATCGTAGCTGGCCCAGACCGTCCGACTGTCGCCGGTTGTGGTGGGCGGCTGTGCTTGCTTGCTCATCCTTCTCTCCTTGGATTGGGGAGCGATCGATCCCGCGCCGGCGGGAAAAGCCGCCCCCGTTGTGTCTCGGGCCCGGCTCGCATTGAGCCGTGGGCCGCGTTCGGAGGAGGTGCTGTCACCAGCCGCGCGGCGGTCTCAGTTTTTTTTCAGATCGCTCGCGGAATCACCTCGGAGGGTGGCATCAGCGAGGGGCCCGGCGGGCCTTCGAGCGCCTGAGCGACAGGCTGCCGACGGTTTTTCGGCTAGTCGGCGTCGACTCGGATCGTCAGGCGCTTGGCGCCCTGCAGGCGGCTGCCGCTGGCATCCTGCACCTCGGCATAGTACGTCCCCGGTCCCGGCACGCTGCGCATGCTGAACAGGCGGTAGTTGCCCGACGCCTCGTTGGCCGGC
>JBCCEF010000039.1 GCA_039030395.1 Acidobacteriota bacterium | reverse complement strand
CGCGCGCCATACCCGACAGCTTGGGGGGGGCGGTGAGATCTCTCGCCGGGGGGCGCGGGGGGTGGGTGTGCGGTTTTTCGGTCCGCCGGGCGCCCAGGATGGGTGGGGTGTCCTCGGTTTCGGGGTGGGGGGCTTCGGTGCAGTCCCGCCCGGCGCCCCCTTTTTGGGGGCTTTCCTTGTTTTTGGGTGGGGCGCGCCGGCGCCCCACGACCGTCAACTCTTCGGCGGCCCTCTCCAGTGTAGCCCCGGGCGCCAAGCGACCGATCAACTCGTAGATGCCCCAGGCTCGCCTCTGTACAAAGTCTTCACTGCCGAGGATGTCCCGCGAGGTGGTGGTGGCGACCCACAGATCGTAGGCGGTCGCCATGGATGGCCCATGGAATCCTCGCGGAGCGATGCCGATGACCGTAAAGGGAAGAGTGTTGAGCTGTACCGTCCTGCCGATCACTCCGCGATCGCCGCCGTATCGGCGCTGCCAGAGGCGGTGGCTGAGGATCACCTCGCGGCCGGGATTTTCTCCGAAAGTACGGCCGGCCGCCGCCCCGACCCCCAGACCGTCGAAGAAATTGCTGCTCACGAACTGGCCGAGCACCTGCTCCGGCCGTTCCCCGTCGGACAGTGCAACCTCAATCCAGGTGTGCGCTACGAGGTCCGAGAGGGATTCGGAAGCCGCCCTCAGGTCTTCGAAGTTGGGGTAGGACACCGGGTTGCGGATCGAGGGATCCTGGGTGTTGATCGCCGAGACAGCCACCAGGTCTTCGATCGACCGAACCGGCGGCGGGTTGAATAGCAGCCGATCGACCAGCACGAACACCGTGGCGTTGACGCCGATTCCGAGGGCCAGAGTCATCACCACGGCGAGGGCGAACAGGGGACCGCGGCGAAGGGTCCGGAAGGCGTGCTGAAGATCACGAAGCATTGCGAAATCCTCCCTTGGCCGCCGGTAGGCCGGGTTCGGCCGCCGGCCGGCTACTCCTCGGCCAGGACGGCTGGCGGCGGGACTTCATGGATCCTTGACGGTCAAAAGTTCACCTTTCTATAATAATCCAAGATTCAAAGAAAGGAACAAATCGGCAAATGCGGGAGGGTTCGACGCGGCAACGGATCATGTTCCTCTTCGCTCTCGCCTTGGGAGCGATCCTCTGGCAGGCCTTTCGCCTCACACCGCCGGAGCCGATTCGACAGCTAAACGCCTGGCGGGCCGGCGAACAGTTGTTACCCGCGGCGGTCCCCTCATGGCCCGAGGAGAACCCCCTTCTCTACCGAGGTGACCTTTCGGAGCGGCTCCGCAGCCGGTCGGTGTTGTGGCCCGCTCTCGAAGGGAATGGTACATCGGAAGAGTGCGAGCTGTTCATCCGCTTCTCGCTCCATCATTGGGTACGGCGACCCCTGTCGCGTCGCGACCTGGCCCTGCTGGCGGGCGCTTTGGAGAGGGATCCGTTGGGAGACTTCGCGGCGGATTCACCGCGCCTCGGCGAAGAGGTCGAGGTGAGGCGCGGGTCGATCGTCGCCACCGATCTGGTGGACGATGACGATGGCGACGGCGACCTTCTCGATGCCGGCGAACTCGGCTCCGGCCCGCTCGGCGCCGCGACCGTCAGCCTCTGCTCAGCCCGTGGCTAGTAGAGGACGTCGCTGGGCGGCGCGCCTCGGCCCGCTCGCGATCGTCGCCGGTTGTTCCGCTCTGGTCGTCTGGCTGGCGCTGGGCATCTCCGAAATCCGTATTCGGGTGGACGACCGTGAATTTCTGCCGCAGAGCAGCGCGGTGCTGGCGGTGGATGAGGAGATCCGCCAGCGCTTCGGCACCTATGAGCGAATCATCCTCGGCCTCGAAAGCCGCCATCGGCGAGTCGACGATCCGCGCTTCCGATCCGATTACCGCTTCTTCGTCGAGCGCCTAACGGAGAATCACAACATCGGAATGCTGCTGACGGACCGCCTCTATCGGGCGCGCTTCGATCCCCGATCCCGGCTGGACGCACCCTGGGTGTTGCGCCCGCCGAGAGCCGAGTGGGTAACGGCGGCGCTCACCGGTTCGGAACAGGTTCGGCGGTTGGCGGCGGACGATACGAGGCGCACGGCCTTCCTTGAGATCTCGGCCCTGTCGGGCACCGGTGTCCGTTCCCTACAGCCGCATATCGACCGCGCCTTCGCCGCCCTCGAAGTCCGGCGCCCGGGCGCCTACCGAGTGCGAATCGTCGGCCGTCAGATTGTTCTCAACGCCCTGGGAGAGGAGATTCTGCTCGATCTCCGGCGCATCTTGCCGTGGAGTTTCCTGGTGGTGTTTGCTCTCCTGTGGCTGGTTTTCCGCTCGCCGTCGCTGGCCCTGGTCTCGGTGCTCGATGTCGGCATGGCGGTGGTGTGCACCATCGGGGTGCTGCAGCGCCTGGACCTCGACCTGTCGTTGATGACCGCCCTCGTGCCGGTGCTGGTGACGGCTCTCGGCATCGCCGACGAAATCCACCTCTTCGGGGAATTCTTCCGCTTGCGCGAGCTGAACCCGCGGGCCGCCGTATCCTCTCTCGCCTGGCGAGCGGCGCGGCGGGTGTTTTTTCCGGTCACCGCCACCACACTCACCACCGTCATCGGTTTGGGATCGTTCCTGGCGACAGACGTCCCGGCGCTGCGCGCCTTTGGACTGCTAGCGAGCATCGGGGTGATTTTTTCGTGGTTCTTCACTCTCATCTTCATTCCGGTGCTGCTCGGAGGAATGCGCTGGTTGAAGGGACCCGAATGGGCGCGCCAGAGCCGCTCCTTGGTACTGCCGGCGGGGTGGGTGCGCCTTGCGCCGATCGCTCTTTCGCTGGTCATCCTGCCGGGCATTTTGCGGCTGCGTATCGACGACGGTTGGACCCGCAACTTCGACCCGGAGCATCCGGTGGTGCGGCAAGTCAACTGGTTTCAGGAGGAGTCCGTTGGCCTCTACCGCTACGACCTTTTGCTGGAGCGCCTCGACGGGCGACCCTGGACAGAACCGGAACTCCTCCTACAGCTCGCTCGTTTCGGCGACCGGGCGGCGTCGACCCCGCGAGTGCCCTTTGTCTACTCGCTGGCGGATCTGGTGCAAGATCGCGCCTGGGAGTTGGAGAGCGGCCTGGAGACGGCCGCAAGGATCGAGGATACCTTCCCGCGACCCCCGGTACCCGCCGGTAGGGAAGAGATCCGGCGTTTGTTGACCACCTACCGGTTGTTCAATGAAGAGATCTTCGTTCGCCTTTTCATCGACCGGCCGGAGACCACCGCCCGCTTGATGTTGTCGGTGACCGGCGACGACTACGAAGTCGCTGGCGATGCCCGCCGCGCCCTCGAACGGCTGGTCGAGGAAGAGTTCGGTGAGTCCGTGGCCGCCGCATTCGGCGGCAGCGCCGAGCGCGGGCGGGTCTTGATCGAAACGGTGGTCGAGACCCAGGGGCGCTCGGTGGCGGCCTCTCTCCTTCTCGCCTGGATCGCCCTCGGTGTCTCGTCGGGAAGGTGGTGGCAGTCGCTGCGCTGTCTTCTAGCGGTGCTCTGGGCCCTGGCCCTGGTGCTCGGCCTGGCCGGTTGGGTCGGTTTGGAGTTGGGGGTCGCCTCGTCCTGCTTCCTGGCCCTCGGCATGGGAGTGGGTCTCGACTACACCATTCACCTGGCCTTCGGCTACGGGAGTTCCGGAGCTCTCGGGCGGCGGGTGATGACCAATGTGGCCGTCGTCGGTATCGGCTTGAGCGTGCTGCTGTTCTCGAGCAATCCCACCGTCGCCAAGCTCGGTCTGCTGGTGGTTTTGAGCATGGTCGCCTCGGGCTATTCGGCCTTCGTGTTCTTCGGTCGGGAGCGGTCGCGCGAGGCGACCCCAGCCCGTTGAACCGATCCCTCGGCGGACGAAACCTTCCGGCTCCGTCCGTCCCCTAAGATGAGAGAAACACCAACGCGACGAGGTTCCAGACGGACGACAGCGCGAGATCCGAGCACTGGAATTCAGGGACTGGAGGGGGATAGGAATGTTAGAGCGCAAATCACTGACGAGTTGGGTCGCTGGTGTGGCCATGGGGTGTGTAGTCGTTGTCGGATCGGCGGTCTCGGCGGAGGAACTGGCCCCCTGTCCACTGGGATCCGCGCGAGTGGCCAAGGCCTTTTTCGATGCCGGAGGGACGGAGCGGGACCGAGTGCGTTTGCGGCAAACGCTCACCGTCCGGGTCGCCGGCCTCGGCGATCTGTACGAACACGCTCGCTGTCTCGAGGCGCGCGACGGGCGTTCGCGGTCGGTGGTGTTGTTCCTGAACGATCGCGCCTTTCCCGGCGTGACGGCCTGGCCGCAGACCGATCCGGCGGCCGGCGAGTTGAGGTTCTCGCTGCGCCGCGAGATCGATGCGGGGGAAGAACAGGAGTCGGCGCGGGAGGCCTGGATCGCAGTGCTCGGCAAGCCGCGGTTCCGGGCCCGCACCATGCGGGTGTCGGTGGGTCTCGACGATCAGGTACCCCTCCCATCGGACGCCACCGTTGATTTCTTGGCGCTGCCGCGCGGTTGGCTGGCCTTCTGGGGCGTCGCCTTCGTCGGGTTGCTGATCGTTTTTTTTCTTTTGGCCACCCGCAGCAATGTACTGCGGGATCCCGGCGAAGAGCCCGGTGGCGATGCCCGGCGGCCGTACAGCCTGTCGCGGCTGCAGGCGGCGGTGTGGTTCTTCCTGGTGCTCGCCTGCTATCTGTTGATCGGCATGGTGACCGGCGACTACAGCTCGTCGATCACCGGCACGGTAGTGGCGCTCCTCGCCATTAGCGGCGGGACGTCCATCGCATCGGCGTTCGTCGACAAGGGGAAGGAGGCTCAGCTAGACGCTCCGCTGGCCGCCGCCACGGCGCAGGCCGTCCAGCTCAAACTGTCCTCCGCCCGGGCGAAGCTCGCCGATCTGGCGCAGGAAACCGCCGATCTGCCGAAGGCCGGCTCAGCGGCCGATGTGCAGGCCAAGGTCGCCGAAGGGCGTGCCTTGACCCGGCAGGTCAAGGCCCATGAGTCTCAGCTCGCCAAGATCCAGCACCGCTCCGAAGGCTGGCTGCTCGACATCTTGAGCGATGCCAACGGCGTCAGCTTTCACCGTTTCCAGATTGCCGCCTGGACGTTGGTGCTGGCGGTGGTGTTCGCGGCCCACGTCTACCGCGACCTCGCCATGCCGCAGTTCAGCGAAACCCTGCTCGCCCTGATGGGCATCAGCTCCGGCACCTACCTGGGACTGAAGGTACCGGAGCCGACGGTGCCGAACCAGGGGCCCTAGCCCAATAGATCTCCTACCCGCCGGGCTGTGGGACCCTTAGCCGACGGCGGGCGTCGACCTTGGGTTCTGGCCTTAGACAGCGGCGTCAAAAGCGATTCGTCATTCTTCGACGTACTCGCATTCTTGTCCGCAGACCTCCGCGCAGTACGATCCGCAGCTACTCTGGGAGCCGCAACACTCGTCCGTCGTGCCGTTCCCACAATCGATGTCGTACCACTCGCAGAATGCATTGCCTTCACCGCTCGGCCGCAGAAGACTGACCTTGGACCTTGGAGCTTCGGGCTTGATTGCGGCGAGGAATTCCGCCTCAGTGAGGGGTTCCAACTCGGTCGCGGTCATCGCGGGGTCGTCGGCGAGGGCGTTGATCAAGCAGTTGCCGGCGTCCTCGGCGAGGGCGGGAAGGGAGATCAGGGCGGTGAGCAGGATCAGCAGTAGGGAAAGTCGGCTCAGCTTCATGGCGTTCTCCTATAGGTCGTGAAAAGATGGGTCAGCATTAAATGCATTTAAATCAAAAGCAAGTTATATTTATTTATACATTTGGTCATGAAAGCTCGGCACGGGCTGCCGACGGCGAAATCCTCTTGGGATTTCGGTAACGGGTGTGCTGGGAGGGCCGGAGGGTCGGCCTAGCCGCGCGGTACGTCGCCCAACAGGTCGCCGTCTTCGCCCAGCTCCGGGTAGTCCACCTTGTGGCGTCGGCAGCGCTCCGCCAACACCGGGTACGCCCACTCGAACAGGGTGCGCCGGTAGACCTCCGGGTCCAGCCGGCAGCGGTCGTAGAGGCCGGCGGCGGCGCGCTGGCGCTGGGCCTCGAACAGGATCAGCGCCGCCGCCACGGAGACGTTCAAGGACGGCACCATGCCGAACATCGGAATGACGATCCAGCCGTCCGCCCCGGCGGCGGCGTTGACCGAAACACCGTCCTTCTCCTGGCCCAGGAGGACCGCCGTCGGGCGGGTGAAGTCCGCCTGGCGGTAGTCGATGGCACCCTCCGCCGGGTGAGCGGCGAGCACCTGGAATTCTTCCGCCTTGAGCGCCCCGAGGGCGTGTTGGATGTTGTCGTGGGAGCGTACTTTGAGCCATTTGCCGGCGCCGCTGGTGACGGCATTGTGCAGCTTAGGCCGGTCGCCGGTGGGGGTAATGGCGTGGGCCTCGCAGATCCCCACCGCGTCGCAACTGCGCAGGATGGCTGAGAAGTTGTGCGGCTTATGGACGTTCTCGAGCAGAACCGTCAGGTCCGGCTGGCGGCGGTCGAGGACCTCTCGCACCCGGGCGAAGCGTTCGGGGGTGGTCATCGGATGGGGCTCCCAGAGATGGAAAAATGCCTGCTAAACTGGCCTCTCAGGCTGCGGGTGGAAGGAATCGCCATCAGCCATTTTTTCGATCGTTCGTTCCGTCCATGTAGGCCCGCGACTTGCCACCGAAGCCAAGCGGGTGCTGTAAACCAACCTAACGAGTACGCTGTCCCGAGCCCGGCGGGCGAGGCGGCGGCGTAGCCGTCGCGGACGGGGTGAGCGTGAAAAGACCAGGCTTTCGCGTGAGGGGGCGCCCAGCCCCCTAAAAACAACACGCTAGCAGACCTGCTGAGATCATGCGCGAAGCGCCTTCTCTGCAGTCTGCTAGCTATCAGACTTCGACGGCTACTTGGAAACCGACCGCAGTTTGCGATCCGGTTCGGGCGGGTGCCGAGGGGGGAGACTCATGACCATCGACCGCATTCAGGAACTGCTCGGCGACGAAGCCGACGCCCTGCTCCAGCACACCTGTGCCGTTCCGAAGAGCGATCTCTATCTGCCCGGTCCGAGCCACACGGACGATGCCTGGCGCGATTCCGACCGCAAACCGCAGGTTCTGGTCAACCTGGAGCGGATGCACAACACCGGTCGCCTGGCGGGTACCGGTTACCTCTCCATCCTGCCGGTGGACCAGGGCATCGAACACTCCGGCGCCGCCTCCTTCGCCCCCAACCCGGCGTACTTCGATCCGGCGATGATTGTGGAGTTGGCGATCGAGGGCGGCTGCAACGCGGTGGCGTCGAGCGTCGGCGTGCTGGGGGCGGTGGCTCGCAAGTACGCCCACAAGATTCCCTTCCTGGTGAAGCTCAACCACAACGAGATGCTCACCATCCCGTCGAGCTATCACCAGATCCTGTTCGCTCAGGTGGAGCAGGCCTGGGATATGGGCGCCGCCGCCGTCGGCGCCACCATCTACTTTGGCAGCGAGGATTGCGACCGCGAGCTGGTCGAAATCGCCGAGGCCTTCGCCCAGGCTCACGAGCTGGGATTGTCGACGGTGCTGTGGTGCTACCTGCGCAACAGCGGGTTCAAGAAGGACGGGACCGACTATCATGCGGCGGCGGATCTCACCGGCCAGGCGAACCACCTCGGCGTGACCCTGCAGGCGGACATCATCAAGCAGAAGTTGGCGACCAACAACGGTGGCTACCCGGCGATCGGCTTCGGCCACACCCACGACCGGGTGTACGGTGATCTGGTACCGGACCATCCGATCGATCTGGTGCGCTGGCAGGTGGTGAACTGCTACTCCGGCCGGGCCAGCCTGATCAACTCTGGCGGCGCCTCGTCCGGCGCCAGCGACCTCGCGGACGCGGTGCGCACGGCGGTGATCAACAAACGCGCCGGCGGCGCCGGCCTGATCTCCGGCCGCAAGGCCTTCCAGCGGCCGATGGCCGAGGGAGTGGAGCTGCTGAACGCCATCCAGGACGTGTATCTGGAGGCTGGCGTGACGGTGGCGTAGCCTCTCCGTCAGGCGGGCCGCTGCGCCCGCCCGCCATCTACCAAGGCGAGGAGCTCCTCGATCCGGGCCTCGGCGTCGTTCTCGCCGATTTCGACTAGCTTTTGTAGGTAGTCCGGCTGGAACATCAACAGCGACAGGAAATCCGGGCTCTTGGTCTCGCGGGTGCCGAGGCCGCGGGTGAGGAAGCGGAAGACCTTGGGCAGCCGCACTTCATACTGACCGGCGAGCTTGCCGAGGTCGACAGACGGCCGCATTACCTGCACCTCCACGTGGTGCAGGTCCTTGCCATGGTCCGGCGGCAGGTCGGCGATCACCTGGTTCATCAACTGCAGTCGCGATAGATCCTGGTCCATCAGGTCCAGAAAGATGGCGTTCATCAGCAATCCGAGGATCTGCGCCGGCGGCGGGTAGCCGGTGATGTTCGGCTCGTCCGCCTCGGCGCGGCTGCGGTCGTAGCGGGTGGAAATGGCCAGCACCCGTGAAGCGCCCAGGTGGAGCGCCGGTGACAGCGGTGCCGTCAGCCGCACTCCGCCGTCGCCGTGCCAGGAGTTGCCCAACCGGATGGCCGGAAAGAGGAGCGGCAGGGCGGCCGAGGCCATCACGTGGTCGATGGTCATGCGGCAGCGGGCGCTCTTGCGGTGGGGTCGCTCCCAGTCTTCGATGTCGCGCCCCTGGTACCAGGTGACCGTCTGGCCGGTGGCGTAGTCGAGGGTGGTCAGAGCCACCGCCTTGAGGCGTTCTGCCGTCAGGTTCGCCTCCACTCCCACCACTTCCCGGCCAACGTTGGTCAGGCAGTTCGCCAGCAGGCGGTCGAGGGGCGCGGTGTCAACCAGCGCTCTGACCCGACGGGCTCGGCGGGCACCGCCGGTGACCAGCCGCAGGCCCCAGGCGAGCACTAGGCGGCTCAGGGACGGGGCGTCCACCCGGAAGACTTCGTCCACTTCTAGGTCTTCCCAAAGCTGATGGAGTCCCTCGGCGGTCTCGTAGAGATTGCCGGCGTGGGACGCCAGGTAAATGGCGTTGATGGCGCCGGCGGAAACGCCGGTGATGATCGGGATGCGCAGGTCCGGCCGGTGTCGCGCCAGAGTGCGGATCACTCCCACCTGGTAGGCCGCCCGGGCACCGCCGCCGCCTAGCACGATGGCGAGATCCGCGGTCGGCGAAGCCTCCTCCGGCGGGGAGGACTGCGGTGAAGCGGAGGGCGACGCGGTAGGCACGGCGCGGGTAGCATACCGCCCATGTTCAGGACGTTGCGAAGACTGCTGACGTTCGCTGTCCCGGTGCCGATCCTGGCGGTAGCTCTCGAGTCTGCCGAGCTGTCGGCCCTGGCGCCGGAAGTCAGCTCTCCGGCAGCTCGTACTCCGGAGCCGCGGAGCCCGGCGGCCGCCGACCGGTGAGGGAGGCGACGATCCGGTCCACATGCACGTGACTGGTCTCGATGAAGGCCTTGACGCCGGCGAGCTGGGTGCCCGCCGCACCGGTGCCGGCGACGTAGAGCCCCGGCACGTCGGTCTCCATGGTGGCCTCGTCGTAGCGAGGTTTCTTGCCGGGACCTTGGAGGGCAATGCCCGCTCCCTCGTACAGACTCGCGTCCTGCACGTAGCCGGTGAGGAGCAGGACGAAGTCCGCCTCGATCTCTTCTCGCTTGCCGCTCTCGATGTGCTCGAGCACCACCCGTTCCGGCTGGATCTCGACGGGTGAGGTTGCCGGCAGGAAGGGTACCCGCCGGTCGCGGATCAGCGCCCGGATGTCCGGCAGCAGCCAGAATTTGATGCGGTCCGGGTCGAGATCCGGTCCGCGGTAGGAGAGGGTCGGCTGGGCACCTACCCGGTGGAGGCGGATCACCGCCTCGACGGCGGAATTCTTGCCGCCCACCACCAGCACTCGGTTCTTGAAGTAGCGGTGCGGATCCTCGAAGTAGTGGCTGACGTGCGGTAGATCCTCGCCGGGGATCCCTAGCCGCCGCGGCAGATGCATGTCGCCGATGGCGAGTACCACCTTCTCTGCCGTCCAGGTACGTTGACCGCTTCGGCCTTCGGTCGATACCCGAAAACCGCCGTTCCCTTGTTTGTCGATGGCGGTCACCCGTTCGTAGGTCCGCACGTTGAGGTCGAATTGCTGCACCACGGTCCGCAGGTAGAGAAGGTATTCCTCGCGGGTCGCCTTGGACTGGTCGCGCGTCTGGAGCGGAACGCCGGCGATGGCGATGCGCTCCGGCGAGGAGAAAAAATGCGTGTCCGGTGCGTACCAACCAATGGTCGAACCGATCGAGGCGGCTTCGAAATGGAGGTGGGAAATGCCCTCCCGCTGGAGCGCGACGGCGGTTTCCAGGCCGATCGGCCCGGCGCCCACGATGATGACTTCTGTTTCCATGTTCGCGTTCTCGGAGTCTTGCCCTACGGATCGGGAGTCGGGCCCTGGGTCGCGAGCGAGTGTATCTGTTCCTTCGGTGTGGAGACGTCTACGAAAAGGTCTTTGGCTCATTCTTCTCTGCCACTTCGTGGCGAGAGGGACGGGCTATACTTCAGAACGATATGTTGCCCAAAGGAGCGCGACGCGAAGAAGTGCTGGAGCGGCTGGAAGAGGCCGGTGGACTGCGCCCCGGTGCGGTGCGCCAGGTGCATCGCGAAACCGGCGTTCCGGAGGCGGATATTTACGGTGTCGCCACCTTCTACCACCTGCTGGCGGATCCCAATGCCGGTGTGCGGGTGTGCCACGGCCTTTCCTGCGCCCTCGCCGGCTGCGAGGGTGTGATGTCCGCCCTCGAAACCCAGGGCACCGACGCGGCCTATGCCTCGTGCTTGGGCTTGTGCGATCAGGCGCCGGCGATTTGGCAACCGCATGTCGACAATCCGGAACCTATCTGCACTCTCACCCCGGACGATCCGGAACTGCCGATGAATCTTGCCGGCGCAGACAAACAAGCCTGGGGAGCGCTGCCGCTGGCTCTGGAGCGCGGTGCCGATTGGGTGTGCGAAGAAGTCGAGGCGGCCGGCCTCCAGGGGCGGGGCGGCGCCGGTTTCCCGGCTCACATCAAATGGAACGCCGTGCGCGGCCAGGCGGTGACGGAACGCTACGTGGTGCTCAACGCCGACGAGGGCGAGCCCGGTACCTTCAAGGATCGCGAGGTGATGCTGCGGCGTCCCCACCTGGTGCTTGAAGGTCTCGCCATCGCCGCCCACACCCTGGGTGCCCAGGACATCTATCTCTACATCCGCGGCGAGTTCGGTCTGCCCCGGAAGCGCCTGGAGGCCGCGTTGGCCGAAGCCACCGCTCGAGGCGATCTCGATGATTCCCTCGTCTGGCACTTCGTGGACGGCCACGGCGCCTACATCTGCGGTGAGGAGACGGCGCTTTTGGAGGCTCTCGAAGGCAAGCGCGGCATGCCGCGCCTCAAGCCGCCGTTCCCGGTGGAGCAGGGCTTCCGCGGCAAGCCGACGTTGATCCAGAACGTCGAGACCATCGCCTGCGTGCCGGCGATCCTCCAGCGCGGCGGGAGATGGTTCAGAGATCTCGGGCGGACGGCGCCGGGCAGCAAGCTCTACTGCATTTCCGGCGATGTCGCCCGGCCGGGGGTCTACGAGCTGCCGCTGGGGGTTTCCATGGCCGAATTGCTGGCGGCCGCCGGCGGCCCCGTCGGCACCCTCAAGGCCTTCTCGCCGGGCGGTGCGTCGAGCGGTTTTCTGCCGGCTTCGCAGATGGACATCGCAATGGACTTCAAGACCCTCGGTGAAGCCGGCTCGATGCTCGGCTCCGCCGGGGTAGTGGTCTTGAACGATGAGGCGAGCATGCTCGAAGCGGCGATCTCCCAGGCGATCTTCTTCGAAGACGAAAGCTGCGGCCAGTGCGCCCCCTGCCGCATCGGCACCCAAATGATCCGGCAAGCACTGGCGCGATTCCGGGACGATCGCACCTCGGTGGCGGCTCTGGAGCATCTGCAGGAGGTGTCCTGGGGCATGGCCGAGGCGAGCATCTGCGGCCTGGGTCAGGCGGCGTCGCTGCCGTTGACCTCAGCGAGAAAGTACTGGCCGGAAGAGTTTGGACGTTCGTAGTGTTGGAAGAAGCGAACTGAGGAAGGACCCGATGAGCAAGAACAACGGCAAAGCGCATGCGAATCCTGGCGACCGTCCGATGCTGGTGCTCGACGGCAACGAGCTAACCTTCGAGGAGGGGGAAACCCTCGTCCAGGTAGCGGCCCGGGCGGAGATCGAGATCCCCACCCTGTGCCATGATCCGCGCCTCACTCCGGCGGCGGCTTGCCGCATCTGTCTGGTCGAGGTGGAGGGGGCGCGGCTGATGCAGCCGGCCTGCGCCACCAAGGCCCGGGCCGGGATGGTGGTGCGCACCCAAACGCCGAAGGTGGAGCGCAACCGTCGCTTCATCCTGTCCCTCCACCTGGCGGACACGGTGGACGAACGCGAGCGGGCCGAGGACAACAATCCCTCGCGCATCTTCGAGCACGCCGACGCCTACGGTACCGCCGGGGAGTGGCCGTCCGTGGAAACTCCGCGCCAGGGTCGCCCGGAGGACGAAAACCCCTTCATCCAGTTCCGGCCGGACCGCTGCATCGCCTGTTCGCTGTGCACCCGCTACTGCGACCAGGTGGAGGCGGTTTCCGCCATCACCCTGGCCGGTCGCGGCGCCCACACCACCATTTCCACAGCCGACCGCGCCGGTTTGATGGACACCACCTGCGAGCTGTGCGGCGGCTGTGTCGACGTCTGCCCGACCGGCGCCATGACCGAGAAGCAGGCCATCCTCTACGGCAAGGCCGAGAGTGAACTCGAGAAGGTGCGCACCACCTGTAACTTCTGCGGCGTCGGCTGCCAGATCGATTTGAACGTCGATCGCGAGGCGGAGCGCATTGTCAAGGTCACCAGCCCGCCGCCGGGCACAACCTTGAACGACGGCAATCTGTGCGTCAAAGGGCGCTTCGCCAACGACTTCATCCACCACGACGACCGCCTGACCACGCCGCTGGTGCGTGGCGCCGACGGTGAGTTCCACGAGGCCACCTGGGACGAGGCCCTCGATCGGGTGGTGGAGGGCATCGCCGGCGTCTCCGAGCGCCACGGCGCAGACTCCCTGGCCTTCATCAGTTCCAGCCGCTGCACCGTGGAGGAGAACTACCTAGTGCAGAAGATGGCGCGGGCGGCCTTTCGAACACACAACGTCCATCAGTGTGCCGCCACTTGACACGCTCCCACGGTCGCCGGTCTGGTGACCACGTTTGGGGCCGGGGCGATGACCAACTCGATCCCGGAGATACGCGAGGCGGACTTCTTGTTCGTCACCGGATCGAACACCACCGAGGCGCATCCCATCATCGCCATGGAGATGAAGCGGGCGGTGCAGCGCGGTGCCAAGCTGGCGGTTTCTGATCCCCGTGCCATCTGGCTGACGGATATCGCCGACTGGCACCTCCAACTCGAACCCGGGACGGACGTGTGGCTGTTGAATGCCATGGCCCACGTCATCGTGGAGGAAGGTCTGGTGGACCGGGAGTTCGTCGCCACCAATACCGAAGGCTACGAGTCGGTGCGCGACACGGTGAAGGACTACCCGCCGGAGGAGGCGGAGAAGATCACCGGCGTGCCGGCCGAGATGATCCGCGAGGTGGCCCGCACCTATGCCACCACCGAGAAAGCGGGTATCTACTACACCCTCGGCATTACCGAGCACACCACCGGCACGGACAACGTCTTTGCCCTTTCCAACCTGGTGTTGATGACCGGTCACCTGGGCAAACGCTCCACCGGTCTGAATCCGCTGCGTGGCCAGAACAACGTGCAGGGCGCCAATGACGCCGGAGCGACGCCAATCTACTATCCCGGCTACCAAGAAGTGATCGACCCCGAAGTGCGCGAGAAGTTCGAGCGCGCCTGGGGAGTTCCTCAGGGAGAGGAGCCGGGTCTCAACCTGAACGAGATGATGAAGGCGATGTCCCTCGGCGAGATCAAGGGCATGTTCCTGATGGGCGAGGACATCGTGATCTCCGAACCCAACGTGGGGCGGGTGGAGGAGGCCTTGAACGGCATCGAGTTCTTGGTGGTGCAGGACATTTTTCTCAACGAAACTTGTCGCTGGGCGGACGTGATTCTACCGGCGGCCTGCTTCGCCGAGAAGGACGGGGTGTTCACCAATTCGGATCGCCGAGTGCAGAAGGTGCGCAAAGCGATCGACGCCCCCGGCCAGGCCCGGCCCGACTGGGAGATCCTGCTGGACATTATGAAGCGGGCCGGTCTGGAGCAGCCGGAGTACTCGAATCCTTCGGAAATCTACGCCGAGATGGCGGCTCTGGCTCCGAAATTCTCGGGCATTTCACACCAGCGGGTGGAGAGCGAGGGTGGCCTGCAGTGGCCGGTGCCGACGGCCGAATCACCGAGCGCCGAGTATCTGCACAAGGGCGGCGTTTTGCGCGGCAAGGGGTTGTTCCAGGCGGTGGACTTCCGGCCGCCCTTCGAGTGCGCGGATCCGGAGTACCCGCTGGTACTTTCGACCGGCCGCACGCTCTACCACTACAACGCCGCCACCCAAACTCGCCGCAATGAGGGGTTGGCCGGGAAGCAGCCGGAGGCGTTCGTGGAGGTCCATCGCTCGAATGCTCGCAAGCTCGGCATCGAGGATGGGCAACTGGTGGATGTGGTGAGCCGTCGCGGGCGGGTGCGCTGCCGCGCCATGGTCAGCCGTCAGGTGCGGCCGAACAGCATCTGGATGCCTTTCCACTTCCCGGAAGCGCGCACCAATTACCTGACGACCGATGCCGGTGATGCGGTGACCGGGACCGGGGAGTACAAGGTTTGCGCGGCGCGCATTGAGCCGGTGGAAGACTCGGTGGTGGAGAACCTCTTCCGCGGGGCGTTTGCGCTGGCTGGCGAGTAGGGAGACCGGCCCGATCTCCGCCTTCGGCAAGATCGGTGATCATTGAGCTTTCTCCTCTACCGGTGGTTGGTTGGCTGGTGGCTCGTACCAACTTCATTCCCTGACGTGGCGGAAAACGGAATGACGGGGGTCTAGGCTATTTGAGGATTCTCGAGCTGCTGATCGATCCAAACCTCCATCTTGTCTACGAGATCTTCCCAGCCTGGTTCGTTCAGCACCTCATGGCGCAAGGAAGGCAGGCGAAGGCACCGGCTGCTGGGCGATGCCGTAGCCTGGAATAGACCAAAAGCAGTTTCTGGAACCGCGATTGGATCCTCGAGGCCAAGCGCCAAGAACATTGGCGTGCCGATCCGTCGGCGGTTCGATAGAACAAATCGCTGCTCTTTCTCCGTTTCAAGATACCAACGGATGTTCAGCTTTCGAAGGATAAGTCTGTCTTTTCGATATCTGTCTCCGACCGAAGGGTCACGGCTTAGGAAGGACGGGTCGATCCGCCCGGGGATACTCAATCTAGGGAAGATTTTGGCAGCCCGCCGCAGAACGAACTCCAAGATTCGAGGTGCCTTGATGTTGGATTCAAGAAATGGATTGCTTAGGATGACGCCTGATAGAGGGATGTTGGGTCGAAGGATGTAGCCCAGGCAAATTAGACCGCCTAGGCTGTGGCCAAGCAAGAAAAGGGGTGTCTTTAGGGAGCCGGAGTCTTTGTGTCCGTTTGTGCCGAGCTTTTCTTCCTTCTGGGTTGTTTTTATTATGTTTACTAGGTCTGAGAGGTAGTCATTGAACGATCTGACGTAGCCCCTAGGTCCTTCCGATGAGCCGTGTCCTCTCAAGTCGAAAAGATGACAGTCGATTCTCGCTTTCGAAAGTCGCGAGATGACGTGGGAGTATCTCCCCTTGTGCTCTCCATAGCCGTGGACAACAACGATGCGGGCTTTTGGCTTCGTGATGCCGGTGTTTTCGGTCGCAAGGCTGATTCCGTCCGAGGTGATGTATCGCCTCTCGTTGCGATCTGGTTCGTTCATGGACTGGATCTTTTAT
>JBCCEF010000038.1 GCA_039030395.1 Acidobacteriota bacterium | reverse complement strand
CACGTCGATGCCAAAATAGAACACGGTCGGTCTCCTTTCTCGGCAAATGATGCCGATTTGGTCTATATGCCCATGGCACTTTGCCACGGGAGACCGACCGACTCATCTCATCTGGCACCCAGCTTGGGCAGCTTAGGCCAGCACCCAGCTTAGGCTGGAGTGCATCTTCGACATTCGGGTGGCACTCAGCTTGGCTGGAGTGCATCTTCGACATTCGGGTGGCACCCAGCTTGGCTGCACCCAGCTTAGGCTGGAGTGCATCTTCGACATTCGGGTGGCACTCAGCTTGGCTGGGCACTCAGCTTGGCTGGGCCAGCACCCAGCTTAGGCTGGAGTGCATCTTCGACATTCGGGTGGCACTCAGCTTGGCTGGAGTGCATCTTCGACATTCGGGTGGCACTCAGCTTGGCTGGGTATGACTCCCAACCGCATCCGAATGACGAATCACTGCAAGTGACCCACCCTCACCACAAGCACGTTCCGCCAAACATCAAGCACAATCGGGTGCCTGCTCCGAATATGGGCTTTGGTCGGCCCAACCTGCCGGCTCTGGTGGAGGAAGCGTTGGCGCTGATCCAGGAAGCGAGGAACGTCTGAACTCGTCCGGGTCCGACCCAATCTCAAGGCATCTGCACAATCAACGGCCGATACCCGTGCCGCACCAGCCGCTGGTGGAGGGTTTCGGCGTCGCAGCGGTCGTCGAAGACTCCGATCTGGACCCGGTGCCAGGAGCCGTCACGGCGGATCTTGGCGAGAGGGAAGAAGGCTTTGACCTCGCGCAGGAGGGCGCGCGCTCGGTCCTGGCTTTTGAAGGCTCCGACCTGGACGGTGAAGTGGTGGCTTTCGGGTCGTTCGTGCAGGTAGACCTCGACCCGCGCTGTGCCGGGGCCGATCATGTCGATCTTGCGGGCGGCGGCTTTGGAAAGGTCGATCACCCGGCCGCGGATGAAGGGGCCGCGGTCGTTGATTCGCACCTGCACCCGCTTGCCGTTGTCGAGGTTGACCACTTCCACCACGGTGTCGAAGGGCAGGGTTTTGTGGGCCGCCGTCATCGCCTCCGGATCGAAACGTTCACCGTTGGCGGTGAGGTTGCCGGCGAAGCCCGGGCCGTACCAGGAGGCGATGCCGCGGTCGAGCACCCGCCCCGGCGCTTGGCGGCGGCCGGGGCCGAGGCAGGCGGAGAGGAGGGTGAGCGCCAGAAGGAGCGGGATGCCGAGGGCGCGGGTTTTCAAGGGCCGGTCCCCTCAGATCCGCGGCTCTTCGACTTCCGCCGTGTCGAAGCGTTCGAGGAGCGGTTCGATGACCTCGGCCAGCAGCTCTTTGACCTGGTGGGCGGAGCGGCCGGTGAAGGCTTGAGGATCGAGCCAGCTTTCCACTTCTTCGCGGGTCAGGCGGAAGGCCGGGTCGGCGACAATCTGGTCGATCAGGGTGCTGTCGCCGCCCTCGGCGAGTTGCCGCTGGGCTTCCAGGGAGTAGCGGCGGATCTGTTCGTGGAGTTCTTGGCGGTCGCCGCCGCGCAGCACCGCCTCCATCAGGAAGGTCTCCGTCGCCATGAAGGGCAGCTCCCGCGCCACCCGAGCGGCGACGGCGCTTTCCCGCACGGTGAGTCCCTCGGCGATGTGGGCGGCGAGGCCGAGGATCGCGTCCGCCGTGAGGAAGGCTTCAGGAATCACCAGGCGCCGGTTGGCGGAGTCGTCGAGGCTTCGTTCGAGCCACTGGGTGGCGGTGTTCAGGGGGCCGTTCAGGCTGTCGGTCATCAGCCGCCGGGAGAGGGCGCACATGCGCTCGGCGCGCACCGGATTGCGCTTGTAGGCCATCGCCGAGGAGCCCACCTGGTCGCGGTCGAAGGGTTCCGAGAGTTCGCCCACCCCTTGCAGCAGACGCAGGTCGGTGCCCATCTTGTGGCAGCTCTCAGCAACCCCCGCCAGAGTGGCGAGGATCTGGCTGTCGACCTTGCGCGGGTAGGTCTGGCCGGTGATCGGGAAGGGCGCCGCGAAGCCGAGTTTGCCGGCCACTTTGCGGTCCAGCTCGCGCACCTTGTCGTGGTTGCCGTCGAACAAGGTCAGGTAGCTGGCCTGGGTGCCGGTGGTGCCCTTGGCGCCGCGGCAGCGCAGGCCCTTCGCTTGCCGCTCTACCGCTTCGAGATCGAGGGCGAAGTCCTGTAGCCACAGGCAGGCCCGTTTGCCGACGGTGGTGAGCTGGGCCGGCTGAAAGTGGGTGTAGGCGAGGGCTGGGATGGCGGCGGTCCGGCGGGCGAAGTTCGCCAGGTTCCGGACCGTTGTCGCTAGCCGTCGGGTGAGCAGTTCGAGGGCCTGGCGGGCGAGGAGCAGGTCGGCGTTGTCGGTGACGAAGGCGCTGGTGGCGCCGAGGTGGAGGATGCCGCCGGCCTCGCCGGTCTGCTCGGCGTAGTGCCGGATGTGGGCCACCACGTCGTGACGGGTCTGGCGCTCGATCTCGGCCACTCGCGCCAGATCCACATCGTCGACGCGACCTTCGAGGGCGGCGATCTGCTCGGCGCTGATCGGCAGGCCCAGCTCGCGCTGGGAACTGGCGAGGGCGATCCACAGCCGGCGCCAAGTGGTGAAGCGGTTCGTGGCGGAGAAGATCGCCGCCATTTCGCGCGAGGCGTAGCGTTCGTGCAGTGGATTCTGAGGCGTTTCGGCTGCCATCGCGGCGCAGTCTAACAGCGTCCGCCGCCTCCAGTCCGAAGCCCTTGGTGGTGTATAGTTTGGGTGCTCTCCGAGCGCCCGCGCAGGTAGTTTTTCTGGCGGCTCTCGGCCCTTGACCACCACGTTTTTCCGGGCATTCTCATGAAGATCCGAATCGAATCTGAACTCGGCCGGCTCCGCACCGTCCTGGTCCATCGGCCGGGTCTGGAGATCGACCGCATGTCGCCCTCGATGATGGAGCGGCTGCTCTTCGACGACATCCTCTACGGCGCCTCGGCGCGGCGCGAGCACAGCCTGTTCGAGACGGTGCTGGAACGCTCCGGTGCCCGGGTGGTGATCGCCGGCGATTTGTTGGGGGAGGCGCTGGCCGCCGACGGGGCGGTGGACTGGGTGTTGGGCGAATTGACCCGGCGCGAGGGCCTGCGCCCCGAACTGCGAGAGCGCCTCGCGGGCCAGGCGCCGGCGGAGCTGGCGCGCACCCTGGTCGAGGGGTTGCCCAATCCGGCGACGGCGGATGGGCGGAACTTCTTCCTGGTCAACCCGGTGCCGAACTATTTCTTCCAGCGGGATCCGCAGGTGCTCCTCGGCCGCCAGGTGCTGACCTCGTCGATGGCGACCGGCGCGCGGGCGCGGGAGGCGCTTCTGGGGCAGACGATCTTTACCTTTCATCCGGAGCTTTCGGCGGCCCACGACGGGCGGCTCACCCTCGACTCCTCCGCCGGTACCTTGCCGACGGTCGAGGGCGGCGATGTGTTGGTGCCGAGCCCGGAGGTGATCCTGATCGGCGTTTCCGAGCGCACCAACCGCTGGGGAGTCCAGGCGCTGGCGAAGGCGCTGCAAGGGCAGGAGACCTCCTTCCGCCACCTGCTGGTGGTGGACCTGCCCCAGCGCCGCTCGTACATGCATCTCGACACGGTGTTCACCTTTGTCGACCGCGATCTCTGCCTCGGCTATCCGCCGGTGATCGGCGCCGGTTCGCCGGAGACCGGACACGTCTATCGGGTGGATCTCGACGCACCGAACCTTTCCTTCACTGTGCAACCGTCGTTGACTCAGGCGTTGTCGGCGGTCGGCCTCGATATTGAGGTGGTGCCCTGCGGCGGCGCCGAGCGCCTCAACCAGGAGCGCGAGCAGTGGACCGATGGCGCCAACGCCTTCGCCCTGGAACCGGGGGTGATCCTGCTCTACCACCGCAACCAGCACACCGTTGACGAACTGGACCGCCGCGGCTGGCGGGTGCTCACCGAGGAGCAGGTGGTGTCCGGAGAAGAGCCGATGGGGCAGGGGCCGACGGTGATCACCCTGGAAGGCGATGAGCTGTCCCGGGCGCGCGGCGGCCCGCGCTGTATGACCGCCGCCCTCGAACGAGAGGAGCTGTCGTGAGCGCCGGGGTGAGCGAGAAGGAACCGGATTCGCCCGGCGAAGGGGCGCGCAAGCCGCTGGCGCTGGTGGCCTTCGGCGGCAATGCCCTGCTGCGCTCCAGCGATCTCGGGGTGATGGCGGAGCAGCAGCGGCGCGCCGACGCGGCTGCCGGCTGGCTGGTGGAACTGGTGCACCGGCGCTATCAAGTGGTGGTGGTGCACGGCAACGGCCCGCAGGTCGGCCAGGTGCTGATCCAGATGGAGGAGGCCGCCAACAAGATCCCGCCGGGCAGTCTCGACGTCGCCGTGGCCCAGACCGAGGGCAGCATGGGGTATCTGCTGGAGAAGGCCTTGCGCAATCGCCTGGCGGCGGACGCGGCCGCTCCCGGCGGCGCCGAGGCGGTGGAGGTTTCCACCCTGTTGACGATGGTGGTGGTGGATCGCGAAGACAGGGCTTTCGCCGCGCCCACCAAGCCCATCGGCCCGTTTTTCTCCCGCTACCGAGCCCAGACCCTACAGCGCGACCACGGCTGGAACATGGTAGAGGACGCCGGCCGCGGCTGGCGCAAGGTGGTGCCGAGCCCGCGGCCGGTGGAGGTGCTGGGGGTGCCGACGCTCTGCACCCTGCTCGATCGCGGCGATGTGGTGGTCGCCGGCGGCGGCGGTGGCATCCCGGTGGTCCGCGATCCCTCCGGCGAGCTGGTCGGCGTGGAGGCGGTGATCGACAAGGACCGTACCGCGGCGCTCTTGGCGCGGCACCTGAAGGCCGATCTGTTGATCAACCTCACCGGCATTCCCGAGGTGCGCAAGAACTTCGGCGGCCTGGAGGAGCAGGCCCTGCCGCGCCTCACCGCCGCCGAGGCCCTGCAACTGCTGCGCGAGGGGGAGTTCCCGGTGGGCAGCATGGGGCCGAAGATCGAATCGGCTCTGGAGTTCGTCGAGAGCACCGGCAACGAGGTGCTGATCACCGACATCGAAACCCTGCCGGCGGCGATGGCGGGCAAGGGCGGCACCCGTTTGGTGCCCTGAACGACAACCCAAAGACCTTTAGCTCAACCCGTTCCCAGGAGGACCAGCGCCTTGGCTTTTCGTCATCTCATTTCGATCCACGACCTCAGCTCCGAGCAGGTCCAGCGCATCTTCGACCAGGCAGCGGCGGTGAAGGCGGACCCGGCGGACTTCCGCTCGGCCCTCGCCGGTCGGACCCTCGGCATGATTTTCCAGAAGTCCTCCACCCGCACCCGGGTCAGTTTCGAGGTGGGGACGTTCCAGCTCGGCGGCCACGCCCTGTTTCTTTCGAGCCGCGACATCCAACTCGGCCGCGGCGAGCCGATTTCGGACACCGCCGAGGTGCTGTCGCGCTATCTGGACGGCATCATGGCTCGCACCTTCGCCCACGCCGACGTCACCGGCCTGGCGGATCACGGCTCGGTGCCGGTGATCAACGGCCTGACGGACGACCTGCACCCCTGTCAAGGGCTGACCGACTACTTCACCCTGCGGGAGGTGTTCGGCGATCTGGCCGGCAAGAAGATCGCCTACATCGGCGACGGCAACAACATGGCCCACTCGCTGCTGCTCGGCGCCCCCAAGGTAGGGATGGACATCGCCGTGGCGACGCCGCCCAGCTACGCACCGGATCCCGACTATGTGGAGAAGGCCGAGGCGGATGCGGCGGAGGCCGGCACGCGAATCCAGATCACCGAGGATCCCGCCGAAGCGGTGGCCGGGGCGCACTGCGTCTACACCGACGTGTGGGCTTCCATGGGGCAGGAGGAGGAGCAGACCGAGCGCCTGCGCGCCTTCGAAGGCTTCGAGGTGGATGCCGCACTGATGGCCCAGGCCGACCCGAAGGCGGTGTTCCTCCACTGCCTGCCGGCGCACCGCGGCGAAGAGGTGTCGGCGGAGGTGGCGGACGGCCCGCAGAGCCGCATCTTCGACCAGGCCGAGAACCGCCTGCACGTGCAGAAGTCGGTGATGCTCGCGCTGATGGGCGGGCCGGACTACGCCATCGATTGACCCGGCTCGGGCGCTTTCGACCCGATCCCCACGATGACCGATTCCGCCGCCACACCGACCGTCGACAAGAGTCCGCGGGCGGTCCAAGACATGTTCGCCGGCGTCGCGCCGCGCTACGACCTGCTCAATCACCTGATGAGCGGTGCCCTCGACTTCGTCTGGCGGCGGCGGGCGACGCGGAGCCTGGCGCCGCGCGCGGGCGAGCGGATTCTCGATCTTTGCAGCGGTACCGGCGATCAGGCGGTGACCACCGGGCGGCGCGGCGCGCGGGTGGCGGCGGCGGACTTCTGTCTTCCGATGCTCGCTCTGTCGCGCCCCAAGTTCGCCGCTCTCGCCGGGCCGGGACCCTGGCCGCTGGCGGCGGACGCCCTGGCCTTGCCCTTCGGCGACGGTCGCTTCGCCGGGGCGACGGTGTCCTTCGGCTTGCGCAATGTGGTGGATCTGGATGCCGCCCTGTCGCAGCTCGCGAGAACGCTGGAGCCCGGTGGGCGGTTGGTGGTGCTGGAGGCGGCGTTGCCGGACAACCGGCTGCTGCGGCGGCTGTATCTGCTGTATTTCTTGCGCGTCCTGCCGTGGCTGGGACGGCTCGTTTCGCCGCGCGCCTCGGCCTACCGCTATTTTCCGGACTCGGTGCTCGGCTTTCCGCAGCGGCAGGAGTTCCTGGACCGCATGGCGGCGGCGGGTTTCGAAAATTTGACTTGGAAAGACCAGGCCGGGGGAACGGTCTGCCTCTATCGGGGGACGAAGGGAGAACGATGACCGGAGACGGACTGAGGATCAAAGACGAGGTGCTCGATGGCCGGGCGGTGGCGGCGGAGATCCGCGCCGATGTGGCGGCCGGTGTCGAGGAACTGGTGGCCGCCGGCGGCCGGCGGCCGGGCCTGGGAGTGCTGCTGGTGGGGGACGACCCGGCCTCCAAGGTGTACGTGGGCATGAAGACCCGGGCCTGCGAAGAGGCGGGCATGATCGGCCGGTCGGAGTTTCTGCCGGCGGATGCCACGGCGGCGGAGATCCGCGCCAAGGTCGAGGACCTGAACGCCGACGATGCGGTGGATGGTTTTCTCGTTCAGCTTCCATTGCCGAACGGCATCGACGAGCGCGAGATCCTGAACCGGGTCGATCCGGCCAAGGACGTCGACGGATTCCACACCCAGAACGTCGGCCGCCTGTGGATCGACGACGCCGACGGCCTGGCGCCGGCCACTCCGTCCGGGGTGATGGAGATGCTCGAGCGCTATGACGTGCCGCTGTCCGGACGCCATGCGGTGGTGGTGGGGCGCAGCACGATCGTCGGCAAGCCGATGGCGGCCCTGCTGCTGCGGGCCAACTGCACCGTCACGGTGTGCCATTCGCGGACGAAAGATTTGGCCGCCGTCTGCCGCCAGGCGGACGTGCTGATCGCCGCCGTCGGCCGGCCGGCGATGCTCGGCCCGGACCACGTGCGCGAGGGCGCGGTGGTGGTGGACGTCGGCACCAACCGCGTCGAGGATCGGTCCGAGGTCGAGCGGCTGTTTCCGGGCAACGCCCAGCGGCTGGAGACCCTGGAGCGGCGCGGCGGCGTGCTGGTGGGCGATGTGGACTACACCGCCGTCAAGCCCAAGGTCGCGGGCATCACCCCGGTGCCCGGCGGCGTCGGGCCGCTGACCGTGGCGATGCTGCTGTCGAACGCTTTGAAAGCGTCTCGCGCCCGCCAGGGACGTTGATTCTCAGGGGGGCTGGCGCCCCCCTCGCCGCCAAGAAGTGTCATTCTTGGCGGCACACCCCCATTCACGGCGGCCTGCCGCCGCCTCAGTCTTCGACCTCGGAAGCGATCTGCTTGAACTAGCAGATCGCTCGCAGATCAAAGAGATCTGTTCTTGCATGTGAATTCTCAAGTGGATTAACGTCCTGAAGTCATGGCCTTTCGGAACGCAGAACCCAGCATCCAGACCATCGGTCTCACCGGTGGCCTGGCGAGCGGCAAGTCCACCGTTGCCGGCCTGCTGCGGGAGGCCGGCTTCGAGGTGGTGGATGCGGATCGTCTGGTGGCCGACCTTTACCGCCCGGAAGGTGCCGGTGCCGATGCGGTGCGCGAGCTCTTCGGCGCCGAGGCGCTGACTGCCGAGGGGGCGGTGAACCATCCGGTGGTGGCCGCCCGGGTGTTTGCCGACGAAGCGGCCCGCCATGCCTTGGAGGCGCGCATCCATCCGCTGGTGCGCGACGGCTTCCGGCGGATCGCCGAGCAGGCGACCGGCCCGGTGGTGCTGGAGGCGACGCTGCTGGTGGAGGCGGGCTTCGCCGAGGACTTCGACACGGTGATCACCGTCGAGGCGGATCCGGAAGTCCGCCTTCGGCGCGCCATCGCCCGCGGCCTGCCGGAGGCCGCGGCGCGGGCCCGACTGCGCGCCCAGGGCACCGGCGAGGAACGCCGCGCCGCCGCCGACCGGGTGATCGACAACTGCGGCACCCTCGAGGACTTGAAGCAGCGGGTGAGGGAACTGGTGGCCGAGCTGCGCGGGGCCGCCGGGTGAAGCCAAGAACCGCTGACTTCACCCTCGTCACCGGCAACCGGGCCAAGGTGGCCGAGGCGGAGCGCATCCTGGGCCGCTCGGTCGAGGCGGAGTCCATCGACCTGCCGGAAGTGCAGAGCCTGGACCTGCTGGAGGTCCTCGAAGCCAAGGGCCAGGAAGCCTGGCAGCGGCTCCGGCGGCCGCTGGTGGTGGAGGAGACGGGCCTGTTCCTGGAGGCCCTCGGCGGCTTTCCGGGGCCGCTGGTCAAGTGGATGCAGCAGGCCGCCGGTTCCGACGGCATCGCCCGCGCCGCTCTTGCCCTCGGCGACCCCCGGGCCGAGGCGCGCTGTGCTCTGCTGTATCGCAACGGTGAGCAGCGGATCGTCGCCGTCGGCCGCGATCATGGGGAACTGGTGCTTCCCGGCCGCGGTTCCGACGGCTTCGGCTGGGACCCCTTTTTCCAGCCAACCGGCGAGGCGCAGACCGTCGCCGAACTGGGCGGCTGCTGGAAGGATCGCCACGGCCACCGGGGGAAGGCCTGGCGAAGCCTGATGGCGAAATTCTCGGCGCCGGTCGGTGATTGAAGGACGGGCCGGCGGGGCTTTCCCCCCGGTCGGCGCTCGTGGTAGGGTCTCGGCTCTCGCGTCGGCGGCGGCTCCGCCGCCGGCGATTTCGCGCAGTTTTCCTCAGGGCATTTGACCTCAGGCTGCGGATTGGAGAGGTGGGTACCGCCCTTGACAGGTGCGGCACGACCGCCTACCATCGAGGACCCTTTGCGCCGCGAGGGCAGGCCTTCGTCTGCCGAGGCGGTGATTTTTGGTGATGGAGAGGACGATGAGCAAGACCTTTAGCCCCAAGGCCGGCGAACTCGAAAAAGACCGGCGCTGGCACGTGGTGGACGCCGCCGGGGTCCCGCTGGGACGCCTGTCTTCGGTCGTCGCCCACCTGCTGATGGGCAAGCACAAGCCGACCTGGGCCCCGCATCTGGACGCCGGCGACTTCGTCGTGGTGGTCAATGCCGAGGAGACCATCCTCACCGGGCGCAAGGAAGAGCAGAAAGTCTATTACCGCCACAGCGGGCGGCCGGGCGGTCTCAAGGAAGAGACGGCCGGCAAGCTGCGCCAGCGGCGGCCGGAGAAGCTGGTCGAGTATGCCGTTCGGGGCATGCTGCCGAAGAATCCCCTCGGGCGCAAGCAGGGAAAGAAGCTCAAGGTCTACGCCGGCGCGGATCACCCGCACGAGGCGCAGCAGCCGGTAGCCTTCGACCTGGCCCAGGCGATCTGACCGGATCGATCTGAACGGTAGAAAGAGAGAGAGCTTTGAGCGCCACGACTCAGTACTACGGAACCGGCCGTCGCAAGACGGCTGCGGCGCGGGTGTTCCTGCGCCCGGGCTCGGGCAACGTGACCGTCAACGGTCGCGACATCGAGACCTACTTCCCGAATGAGATTCACAAGATGGTCATCAAGCAGCCGCTGCAGCTCACCGAGACGGTCGAGAAATTCGACATCTACGTGACGGTGATCGGCGGCGGGAGCACCGGCCAGGCGGGCGCCGTCCGCCACGGCATTTCGCGTGCGCTGCTCGAATACAATTCGGAGCTTCGGGACCGGCTCAAGTCCGCCGGCCTGCTGACCCGCGATCCTCGCAAGAAGGAGCGCAAGAAGTACGGTCAGAAGGGTGCCCGGGCTCGCTTCCAGTTCAGCAAGAGGTAATGACGATGGTCCAAGTCAGCATGAGAGAGCTGCTGGAAGCGGGAGTCCACTTCGGGCACCAGACCCGGCGGTGGAATCCCAAGATGAAGCGCTACATCTTCGGCAAGCGCGGTGGTATCTACATCATCGATCTGCAGAAGACTCTCGGCCTGGTCGACGACGCGGTCGAGTTCGTGCGGGCGCTGGCGGCCAACGGCAAGCGCATTCTGTTCGTCGGCACCAAGCGTCAGGCGCAGGAAGTGGTGGCCGAGGAAGCCCGCCGCTGTGGCGAGTTCTTCGTCACCCACCGCTGGTTGGGCGGCACCTTGACCAACTTCAAGACCATCCGCGGCTCCATCGACCAGCTGCACGAGATCGAAGCGCGGCTGGCCGATGAAGCCTCCGGCATGACCAAGAAGGAACGCCTGCGGCTGGAGCGCGAGCGCGACCGCATGTCTCGCAACCTGGACGGTATTCGCGACATGAAGCGCGTGCCGGACGCTCTCTTTGTGGTCGACCCGAAGCGCGAGGCGATCGCCATCGCCGAGGCCAACAAGCTCGGCATCCCGGTGATCGCCATCGTCGACACCAACTGTGATCCGGAACTGGTGGACTTCATCATCCCCGGCAACGACGACGCGATTCGCTCGATCCGGCTGTTCTCCTCGAAGATGGCCGACGCCGTGATCGCCGGCTCGAAGCGCCTCGATCAGGAGGAGATGATCGCGGCGAAGGACGCTCCGGCGCCAGAGAAGAAGGCGCCGGAAAAGAAGGCTGCGGCGAAGAAGGCGGCTGAGAAGAAGGCGAAGGCTCCGGCCAAAGCGAAGGCCAAGGCCGCCGAAGAGAAGCCGGAAGCCAAGGCCGACGCCGCACCGGCCGAGGAAGCGCCGAAGGCCGCCGCCAAGGCCGATGCCGAAGAGGCTCCCAAGGCCGAAGAAGCCCCGGCTGAGGCGAGCGACGACGAAGGCACTTCCGCCGAGGTCTCGGCCTAGCAGAACGATTCGCAATTCCCGCGCCGACCTCCCGCGAGGTGGCGCGATCAAGAGGCCAGTCGA
Source organism: Acidobacteriota bacterium (assembly GCA_039030395.1). NCBI lineage: Bacteria > Pseudomonadati > Acidobacteriota > Acidobacteriota bacterium. Next base: position 6,688 of record JBCCEF010000038.1, on the reverse strand, counting down.
ACTCAAGCTCGGTCTGGCCTTTTCTTTTGTCCGGCGCACGAGCGTCGAAGTCAGGAGATCAGTAGAGATGACTGTTACGGCTCAGATGGTCAAGGAGCTTCGGGAGCGCACCGCTGCCGGCATGATGGACTGCAAGAACGCCCTGGTCGAAACCGGTGGCGATCTCGACGCGGCGGCGGAGTACCTGCGCAAGAAGGGCCTCGCCGCGGCGGCCAAGAAGTCCGGCCGGATCGCCGCCGAGGGCGCGGTGGGTTCGTACATTCACGCCGGCGGCAAGATCGGCGTGCTGGTGGAGGTCAACTGCGAGACGGATTTCGTCGCCCGTACGGACGACTTCCAGGCGCTGGTGCGCGACATCGCGATGCACATCGCGGCGGCGGATCCCAAATACCTGGATCGCGATGAGGTGACCGCCGACGATCTCGACAAAGAGCGCGAGATCTTCCGCCAGCAGGCGATCGACGCCGGCAAGCCGGAGCAGGTGGTGGACCGCATTGTCGAAGGCAAGATCGGCAAGTACTACTCCGAGACGTGCCTGTTGGAGCAGGCCTTCGTCAAGGATCCGGACAAGAGCGTCGGCGACATGATCGCCGAGAAGATCGCCAAGATCGGCGAGAACATCAAAGTTCGCCGCTTCGTGCGCTACGCTCTCGGCGAGGGTCTGGAGAAGCGTTCCGACGACTTCGCCGCCGAGGTGGCGGCGCAGGTCGGCGGCGCCTAGCTAGCAGATTGCTGAAAAAGGGCTTCACCCTATAATTTCAGCTGCTCTGCTGGCTTTGTTGGTCAGGGGGGCTCAGCGCCCCCCTCGCCCCCACGGGGCTCACCCCCATCTTCGGCGGCTTGCGCCGCCGCCTCGCCTTTCAGGCTCGGAGCAGGCCGCCGAAGGGTTAGAGGAGTTTTTCGGCATCCTGCTAGAGGACATTCGAACCATGACCGAGCCACGTTTTCGGCGCATTCTGCTCAAGCTTTCCGGTGAGGCCCTGATGGGCTCCCAGTCTTTCGGGATCGACGAGCCGGTGGTTTCGAGCATCGCCGAAGACGTGCGCGAGGTGCACGCCATGGGGGTGGAGGTCGCGATCGTCATCGGCGGCGGCAACATCATCCGCGGGCTGGCGGCGAGCCACCGCGGCATCGACCGGGTGACCGGCGACTACATGGGCATGCTCGGCACGGTGATCAATGCCCTCGCCCTGCAGGACGCCCTCGAGAAGCGCGGGGTGACCACCCGTGTGCAGACGGCTCTCGACATGCGCGACGTGGCGGAACCGTTCATCCGTCGGAGGGCATTGCGCCATCTGGAGAAGGGGCGGGTGGTGATCTTCGCCGCCGGCACCGGCAACCCGTTCTTCACCACCGACAGCGCCGCCGCTCTGCGCGCCAACGAGATCCACGCCGACGCCCTATTGAAGGCGACGAACGTGGACGGCATCTACACCTCCGACCCCAACAGCGACCCCTCCGCCGAGCTGCTGCCGGAGGTGACCTACCAGCAGGTGCTGGAGCGCAATCTGCGGGTGATGGACGCGGCGGCGATCAGCCTGTGCCGCGACAACGGCGTTCCCATCGTCGTGTTCAGCCTCCAGCAGCCCGGCAATCCCGCTCGGGTGCTGCGCGGCGAAGCCTTGGGCTCCGTCGTCCGCGCGTAGTTCGCTTCCGATTGACAGGCCCCGCCCGGCGGGGAGAAGATCGACGGGTCGTTCGTCGGTGGAATCACTGCGCGCGGCACGCACCGACCGCACCGGAAACAGTCCGCACGGGAATCAGAACGTACGGGGCACCGACTGGAGGGGAGCATGCTAGAGCTGTTTCGAGAGATCGAAGTCAAGATGAAGGCCTCGGTGGATCATCTCCACCACGAGTTGAAGGGCCTGCGCACCGGGCGCGCCTCCCTCGGCATGCTCGACTCCGTGACGGTCGAGTACTACGGCACCCCCACGCCCCTCAACCAGCTCGCCAACCTGGCGGTGCCGGAGCCGACGATGATCACCGCCCAGGCGTACGACAAGACCCAGATCGGCGCCATCGAGAAGGCCATCCAGTCCTCCGGCCTGGGCCTCAATCCGTCGAACGACGGCAATTTGATCCGGATCCCCATCCCGCCCCTGACGGAGGAGCGGCGCAAGGAGTTCGTCAAGGTGGCCCACGACCACGCTGAATCGGCCCGCAACGGGGTGCGCCAGGCGCGCCGCGAGGGTAACGATGCCCTCAAGAAGATGGAGAAGGAGAAGGAGATCGGTCAGGACGACGAGCATCGCGGCCACGACGAGATCCAGAAGCTCCACGACCACTACATCAAAGAGATCAACTCGGCCTTGGCTGCCAAGGAAGAAGCCATCATGGAGGTCTAGCCGTCTCCTGCGCAAGTCCGCGTAGCGGACTTGCCAGGAAACGACCAGACCTCTGTTTGTTTTCAGGGGGCTGCGCCCGCCCGCGGTCCGCCCCTCGCCCCTGCAGGGCTCACCCCATCTTTCGGCTAGGCTGGCGCCTAGCCGCCTCACCCTTCGGGTTCGGTGCCTGCTCCCAATGGTGGCGGCCTGAATAACGAACGAGTTTCCATCTCCATGTACATCTACGGCTACCACCCCGTTCGTGAGGCCCTGCGCCATCGTCCCGCAGAAGTGAAGCGGGTGTGGGTGGCGCCGGGGCGGGGTGGCCACCGTCGGCGAGAGATCGTCGATCTCTGCCGGCGGCACGGCATCTCGGTGAAGAACCTCGCCGGCGATCGCCTCGATGGGGTGGTCCACAACGGCTTTGCGGCGGAACTTGCGCCGGCCGCGGCGGGGGCCGCCGCCGATTCGGCCGCCCGGCCGGATCCGGAACTGCTGGTGCTGGTGGAGGACATTCAGGATCCGCGCAACCTCGGCGCGCTGCTGCGGGTGGCCGAGGGGGCGGGCGTCGGCCAAGTGCTGATCCGCGATCGCGGCTCGGCGCCGCTGTCGGCCACCGTCGCCAAAACCTCCGTCGGCGCCAGCGAGTGGTTGCCGGTGGAGCGGGTGACCAACTCGGCGCAGGAAATCGAGCGGCTCAAGAAGGAAGGTTATTGGGTGTATGGCCTGGCCGCCGGTGGGGTCGAGCCCTGGAAGGTGGATCTGCGCGGCAAGGCGGTGCTCTGCTTCGGTGGCGAGGAGAAGGGCCTGCGCCGCCGCACCGAGGGCCTGTGCGACGAAATCCTCGGCTTGCCGATGCGCGGTCGCGTCGAGTCCCTCAATTTGGCGACGGCGGCGGCGGCGGTGCTCTATGAAGCGGTTCGCCAGCGCACCGCCGACGGGGAGGATTCCTGATCGCCGGTGAGGGGCTGCGGGTTGCCGCCGGCGCTGCGGCCCTTCTGGCCCTCGCCGGCCTCCTGCTCACCGCTGCCTGGGCCGTCGCCCGGCGGACGCTGGTGGGTGCGCCGTGGACCGTCCGCGCTTGTGCCTCCCTCCTCGGAGCGCTGTGGACCGCCGTTGCGGCCTTCTGGCTGCTCTCCGTCGTGCGGGGGTTTTCCGTCCCTGGAGCGCTGGTTCTCGCCCTCACCCTCCTGCTGTGGTTGCGCCGGACGAACCGCGACGGCAGACTTGGAGCCGATCTCTCGGCCGATCTGCGGGCGGCGCTCCGGGCTTTCAGGGATCTTCCGCGGCGCCCCGAGGGCTGGCTGTGGCTGGCGGTGGCCGCCCTCGCGGGGGTGCGTTGCCTGCGCGCCCTGGCGTCTCCGCCCCTCGCCTGGGATTCCTTGACCTACCACCTGTTCAAGGCCGGCCGGTTCGTCCAGTCCGGCGGCTGGGTGGCCGAATCCGCTCCGGATGCCTGGGGCGCCTACGAGTATCTCTCCCCGCTCGGTGACGTGCTGTCGGCCTGGGCGCTGCTCGGCACCCAGCGCGATGGGCTGCTGCCGCTGCTCGAATTCGGTCTCTGGCTCACCGCCCAATTCGCCGTCTACACCGCGGCCCGACAGCTAGGTGGGGCGCGGCGCGGTGCCCTTCTCGCCTCGGCGGCGATCGGGGCCTGTCCGGCGGCCGTGGCCTACATCGGCAGCGGCTATGTCGATCTAGCGGCGTTGACCTTCGCCGCTCTCGGTTCGGTCTTCGTGCTCCGCTGGCTGGTGCGCGACGGCGAGGAGCCGGGCGTGGCGGTGTGGTCCGCGGCGGCTGCGGGACTGGTCGCCGGAGTGAAGATGACCGCCGTGCCGCTGGCGCTGCTGATGGTCTCGGCGTTGATCGCCGGAGGCTGGCGAGGTCGTCGTCGGCGGGCGGCTGAGGGCCAGCGGCGGTGGGGCGGGCGGCACACCTGGGGAACCATTGCCGCGGCTGGCATCGGTCTGGCCGTGGGCGCGCCACCCTTTCTCCGCGCCTGGATCGAGCGGGGGTCGCCGGTGTATCCCTTCCCGCTCGACGTCGCCGGAATCCGTCTGCTCCCCGGCCATCCGGCGGCGGAAAGCGGAGCGGTCTTCGGTAAGCCCCTCGAGGGTTTCTGGGAGCTGTGGTCGGTGCTGCTGTTCCGGTCGGTGAAGGATGCCTTCGTCAACCCGGGTTTCCTGCTGCCGGTGGCGGCACTGCTGGCGATGTGGGGCGTGGTCGCGGCCTGGAGGCACGTGGCGCCAGGCGGCCGCTGGGCCATGGTCTACTGCTGGATTTCGGGCGTGGCGTTGCTGGCGTGGTTCACCGTCGACGCCACCGCTTCCTTCCGCACCACCCAGGCGGCCGTTACCTCCGGCCGATACCTCTTACCGTACTTGGCGACCCTCGCCATGGCGGGTGCGCTGCTGCGCCAGCGCGCGGCTCACTTCGCCTGGGGGGCGTTGGTGGTGAGCGGATTGTGGCTGGCGAGGCCGCGAGCCTGGACGCCGGTGGAAGCCGCGCCGCTCGCCGGAGTGGCGGCGCTGACCCTGGCGGTGGCGGCGCTTCTCGCCGTCGTCGCCGTTCGGCGGCGGACCCGGTCCGCGGCCATTGTCGTCGTCACTGCAGTGCTCATCGGTGCGCTGGCGACGGCCGGCCTGGAAGCTCTACGGGCGCCGCATCGCTATGCCCTGTGGGAGGCGTCGGCGGACCTGGAAGATCCTCTCTTTCACGTTCATCGGCTGCATTCGGCCTACGCCTCGGCCTGGCCGCTCTGGCGAGCCCTGGACGGCGAGACCGGCCGGCGGATCGCCGTCACCGCCGGTTGGGATGGCCTAGGCCACAACTGGTACCGCTATCCGCTCCTCGGCAGCCGGCTGCAGAACCGTTTGTTCTACATCCCGGTGACGGCGAACGGCGAGGTCGTCGACTATCGGCAAGGCGAGGCCCTGGAGCGTCGGGCGGACTTCGACGCCTGGCTCGAACGGCTGCGGGCGGCGGAGATCGAGCTGGTGGTTTCCCTGATGCCGCGCTGGACTCCGGAAGACGCCTGGATGCGCGGCGCACCGGAGGTTTTCGAGCCCCTGGGCGGCGACGAGCGCAACTTCCACGCGGTCTTCGCCTTGGACTCCGCGGCCGCCACGATGCGTCTGCGGAGCGAGGCCTTGCCACGGCAGCGCTGAATCGCTACACTTCCACCCCCGCCGGGGAGCCTCGTTCTTTTTTGCCGAGGCGGCTAGATTCGGCCGGCATAGCTCAGGGGTAGAGCAACTGCCTTGTAAGCAGTTGGTCCTCGGTTCGAATCCGGGTGCCGGCTCCACCCTGAAGGTGCTTCCGATCCGGTCGAAGACTCCGGAGGCTGAGGTTCTTTAGATGTCGAGTGGGAGCCCATGGGGAGGTGTGGCCGAGTGGACAAAGGCAACAGACTGTAAATCTGTCGGGTTCGCCCTACGGTGGTTCGAATCCACCCGCCTCCACCAAAATCTCTTTGGTTTCGTTCTCGACCTTTGAGAACCTGAAGGAGAGGACCCCACGACTGTCGATCCTCGCGATTCCGAGCCTGGAAGGCTCGGCGGCGACGTGAGTCGCCGAGGACGGGGATGAGCGGCCAAGAACCGCGCTTCTTGGCCGTGAGGGGGGCGCAGCCCCCCTGAAAATAGGGGCGCCGCGGGAGTAACTCAGGGGTAGAGTCACAGCCTTCCAAGCTGTTGGTCGCGGGTTCGAATCCCGTCTCCCGCTCCATCCTTCCGCTGCTCGATTGCGGCGGCGCCAAGCTTTCTGGACAGAACTCGGAGGATTTGGCACAATCGCGCTCCGCCGTGGGCAGGGCGAACGGCGCGAGGAGACCTAGCGCGCTTCCGGCTCCCCTTGTCGGTTGACAGTGGTGTTTCGGAACGCTACTATTTGAAGCTTAGGCCGATGTCACCTTCCTGGGTTCGGTCCAGGTGGTGGCTCGGCCTTCTTTAGCCCACGTGGCTCAGGGGTAGAGCACTTCCTTGGTAAGGAAGGGGTCACCGGTTCAAATCCGGTCGTGGGCTCCATATGCGTAGGTCGCTGTGATGTGAACGGCTGTGGTGCAATCCACGGCGATGCGAACTACGGCGTAAAGAGTTTCAGCGCTGCACGGGCAAGTCACTGTAAGAACAAGTCATTGCGACGTTAGAGCATCTAACCGAGATCCAGAATCTCAGCCCCGCCGGAGTGGGGCGCCACGTTTTCAGGAGGCAGTTGAGCCGCCATGGGTAAGGAAAAGTTTGATCGTTCAAAGCCTCACGTGAACATCGGTACGATCGGTCACGTAGATCATGGAAAGACGACGCTGACGGCGGCGATCACGAGCACTTTGGCCTCGAAGGGTTTGGCCGAGACGGTGGCGT